>JBDKHS010000140.1:0-6001 GCA_039797505.1 Pseudomonadota bacterium
TGGCAGCACGGCAGCACTGAGTAAAATCGGAAAATGTTGTCCCTCATGCGTGGCGAAACAAGCGATAATTTAGTGCCTTTTTGTTGGGTTGACTAATCGCCAACCCAACCTACGAATTCTAACCTCCCGTTTATTTTCCCCCAGCCTATCCCCATTCTAACTTGCCAACTACTATAATGTCCTCTTACTCAGCAAAGAGGAATTCTAATGTCAATCGGTTGCTTAATGATCGACTTGCAGGGATACAGCCTGACCGAAGAAGAACAAAAATTATTACAACATCCTTTAGTCGGGGGCGTGATTCTCTTCAGTCGCAACTATCTAAATCCCGCACAAATCACCACCTTAGTTGCAGAAATTCACGCCGTGCGCCAGCCACCCTTATTGGTTGCGGTTGACCACGAAGGCGGACGGGTACAACGTTTTCGCCAAGATTTTATTCATCTGCCCGCTTCTGCAAACTTGGGAAAACTTTACGCACAAAATCCAAAGCAAGCGGTACATATTGCAAAAGAAATCGGCTGGTTATTGGCAGCAGAATTGCGCGCGGTTGGAGTTGATATAAGTTTCACCCCCGTGCTCGATTTAGGAAAAGGCATTAGCACGGTGATTGATAACCGCGCCTATCACGCCGACCCTGAAATTATCAGCATTCTTGCCCATGCACAAATGTTAGGAATGCAAGAAGCGGGAATGCAGGCAGTGGGAAAACATTTTCCCGGACACGGCTCAGTGGCTGCCGACTCCCACCATGCCATCCCTGTGGATGAACGCAAATTTGCAGACATTCAATTTGCAGATTTAATTCCCTTTGAACGCATGGCTCACTACGGCTTAGCGGCAATCATGCCTGCCCATGTGATTTATCCCGCAGTTGACCCCTTGCCCGCAGGTTTTTCCAAGTTTTGGCTGCAAAAAGTGCTGCGCCAACAATTAAATTTTCAAGGCGCAATTTTCAGTGATGATTTAAGCATGGAAGGCGCGAGCAGCGTGGGCGATGGCTTAAGTCGTGCTCATGCCGCATTGCAAGCTGGGTGTGATATGCTACTGATCTGTAATGATCGTGCCATGGTGCACCAAGTATTAGCAGGCTTAGGCGACTATCATTCTCCCGTCGCCCAAGTGCGTTTAATGCGCTTGCACGGAAAACCACATCCCTTAGATTGGCAAGCATTACACCAACATCCCCGTTGGGCACAAGCACAGGCTTTGTGTCAGACTTTAGAACACGCACCTGAACTCACCTTAAACGACGATGAACTACACTAACGAAGTCGATTGGCACAGCATTGCAACCCACATCAGCCAAGTCAGCGGACAAGCCTTTCAAATTCAAACCGCCTATCCCGTCACGGGCGGTTGTGTGAATGAAGCTTACCGCATTGAAGGCATGGGACGAAATTATTTTGTGAAATTAAACAAGGCAAGCCATTTGGAAATGTTTGCCGCAGAAGCGGCAGGCTTGGCAGAACTCGCCCAGCCTGCGGTGGTGCGTGTGCCCTTTCCCCAATGTTGGGGGTCTGCGGGCGAACATGCGTATTTAGTGATGGAATATATCGCCTTGCGCGGTGACACCGAACATTCAGCGGTGGCCTTGGCCCAACAATTGGCAGTGATGCACCAAGTGTCTAAATTTCCCTTTGGCTGGTATCGCAATAATTACATCGGCTCGAATTTACAAGACAACGCCGTCGAAAGCGATTGGGTCAAATTTTGGCGCAGACACCGCCTCGGCTTTCAATTAGAACTCGCCGCCCAAAATGGCTACACGGGAAAATTGCAAAGTCTGGGTGATAACTTACTGCAAGATTTTGGTTTATTTTTCACCAGTTACACCCCCTATCCTTCATTACTGCACGGGGATTTGTGGTCTGGAAATTACGGGATTGATATTCAAGGACAGCCTATTATTTTCGACCCTGCGGTTTATTACGGCGACCGGGAAGTTGATATTGCGATGACGGAATTATTCGGCGGTTTTCCTGCTCAATTCTATGAAGCTTATCAAGAATGCTG
This sequence comes from Pseudomonadota bacterium, assembly GCA_039797505.1. Taxonomy (GTDB): domain Bacteria; phylum Pseudomonadota; class Gammaproteobacteria; order Beggiatoales; family Beggiatoaceae; genus JAQTYU01. Next base: position 2,017 of record JBDKHS010000140.1, read on the forward strand.
GCCCTTAGATGCGGGTTATCCCACCCGAAAAGTGCTTTATAATCTGTATCATATTTTAAACCACCTCAATTTATTTGGGGGGAGCTATCTCGCACAGTCAGAACGCATGATTGCGTGGTTGTTAAGCGAGTTAAAAGCTTAGGAACTGAAAAATGCCGATTAAACAAGAAATTACCAGCAGCCGCGTGCCTATCAAAATTTACACTGATGAAATTGAGTCAATGGCATTAACCCAACTCACCCAAGTGGCGAACCTGCCATTTATTCATTCCCATGTGGCGGCAATGCCAGATGTACATTGTGGGATTGGGGCAACCGTCGGCTCGGTGATTCCCACCAAGGGCGCAATTATTCCTGCGGCGGTGGGCGTAGATATTGGTTGTGGCATGAATGCGCTGCGCTTATCGGTGAAAGCTCATCAATTGCCGCACACGCTCAACCGTGTCCGCACCGAAATTGAAAAAGCCGTGCCAGTGGGTTTTATTCAACACAGTGATGCCAATTCACTGACAGCCGCCTGTCAACCTTTGCAACAAGGCTTAAATCAGATTTTTGAAAAGCATCCGCAACTCACCAAAATGCTGAAAAAACCGCAGCAAACTTGGGTGCAGCAAATGGGCAGTTTAGGCGGCGGCAATCATTTCATCAGATTTTCTTGCTGATTTGAAACCCCCTATTAATAAGGATTTTTTTGACAAAGACACACCACTATCGTTATCTTTTACGGCAAGCTCCTCATTCATGGTGAGGAACAATCCATCGACCTCTAGCCGTCGGCGGATTTCACCTGACGGATGAGGTCGGGTATGGATTGAAACGGCGAACAAGTTTATCTCACGCGGAAAGGCGCAATTCGGGCGTATGCAGGCGATTTAGGGATTATTCCGGGCAGCATGGGCGCAAAATCGTATATTGTGGAAGGCAAGGGCAATGCGGAGGCGTTTTGTTCATGCTCGCATGGGGCGGGGGCGCAAAATGAGCCGCACAGAAGCGAAACGACGTTTCAGCAGACAGGATTTAGAACAACAAACGAAAGGCGTGGAATGTCGCAAGGACAAGGGCGTGATTGATGAAATTCTAGGGGCTTACAAAGATATTGATAAAGTCATGGAAAACCAACAAGATTTAGTCAGTATTTTGCATACATTTAAACAAGTGCTGTGTGTCAAAGGCTAGTTGACTTAATTATTCATCGCGTTTTCTTTGAGGCGAGCGGCAAGTTCTTCACCTAAATAATTGTCAATGACAGCGTGCATTAAATACATTAGAGGGGTCAGTAATACTGCCATGAGAAACTTGTAGATGTATTTAGCAATGCCAATGGCAATAACTAATTTCAAATCCCAATGGGTTGATGGATTGAGGTGAAAGGCTATAATCAGCACCACAAAACTATCAATTAATTGGGAAATCAGGGTTGAGCCAGTCGCCCGTAACCACAGATATTTTTCGCCCGTATACAGCTTTATCTGATAAAAAACCGCGACATCCACCACTTGCCCAATAAAAAACGCAATCAGCGATCCGATAATAATCCACAAACCCTGTCCAAAAATCGCCCCGAAAGCGACTTCCATATTGAGCGGTCCATTTTCTGTATTACGTATCAGCCAAAAATCGGCAGGCACTAAATTCATTGATAGAAAAATAATTAGAAAGGTGTAAGTAATTAAACCTATCGTCATATAAGACAGTAAGCGCACGCCTCGCCTGCCAAAATATTCATTGATTAAATCGCTTATCACAAACACCAGTGGCCACAACAACGCCCCAGCGGTTAAATTAAATGACAGATAAAATCCCAGAATATGCAAGTTAGCAGGGGGTAAGCCTAATGTTTTCTCGAGGGAAAAAACTTTCACGCCTACAAATTCAGCAATCAAGGCATTGGTAATAAAAAAACCACCCAACATGAGGAAGAGAAGCGTTTCTCTGCCAAAAAAACGCCCCTGTGAGTCCTCTTCTGTTCTTTTCTGAGGTGTAAGTAGTTTACTGAACATGATGATGATTTATGTACTCAGACGGTCCCATTACAAACGGGAGGTTTTTTATAATCTTCAGACATTGCTTGAAACATGCCTCGCTGGTGCATTTGATATATCTAAAACTCGTGTAATGAGATAACTGCATGATGATATACCAAACTCGATTAATTTTTTGCGCTAATTTTATATGAAATCTAATAACTTTATTAGTTAATCTTGCATTAATTAAGATTTCATCTTTCGATTTTTGACGCTTTCCAGCTTAAATAGGCTGTTTTTTTCTAAATAGACATCTCGTTTTGTAGCAAACAGCTTGCCATGAAAATGCATACTTCTTGCCAGAATGTAGTATTTTACAAAATAAAACTCAAACACTTAATAGCAACTGGCGTTTAATCATACATAAACTGTCATTAAATGTGCAGCGTTGTATGCTGCTGTCTAAGCTGAACTCACTTTGACATAAGCTTTTTAGAAACATGCACATCATAACGTAAGCGTTCATCAAATACACGGTGAATGTGAATATCTTACGTGGAAACAGACATTTTACCCCGTATAAAATACTATTTTATATTATCACCCTGATTAGTATATTAAATTCTCATTATACTGTACGGAATTTATTACAAAATTACAGGGTTTACAGGGTCAGTTTGCTATAAGCGTTGCAAAACTTCTCACATTGAACACACAAGAAACATGCCAACCTATTTTTAAAATTTTTTAAAAATGCCTGCTCATGAATAGAAATAACGGTGTATTTTTTAAACTTGGGTGATGCTCTCGATGAAAAAATCAGATTTTTTAGGCTGTAAATGTAGCAATAGGCGAGTATTTATTTGGAGAACTTAGCGTCATCGCTTATAAAATTCCAATAAAAATTACTTTTATTTCATAGTATTATCATTATTTTATAATATTTTATATTAAAGTGCTTGACAGCCAAGGGGGGAGTCTATATTATGTGCATCTTACCTAGATGTACATGGATGCGGGGTGGAGCAGTCTGGCAGCTCGTCGGGCTCATAACCCGAAGGTCGTAGGTTCAAATCCTGCCCCCGCTACCAACCTTCCATAAGATTGTAGCAGATATTCTCTGCTAATAATCGTGAAACAGTGCCTAGTTTCCTATTAGAGAACTAGACAACTCATGAAAAATATCCCCAGTTTAAAATCAATTGGCAAAGTCATTGTGATGGTGATTTCTCTCGCCTTTGGTTTTGGCATTTTTTTGTATTTCTTTTGGGAATTTATTCATTCCATTAATTACTGGAAAGTCTCCCGTTTTCTCCTCCTATTTGTATTAGTCATGCTCAGCATGTGCTCTGGTTTGCAAATTGCGCAGAAACTCGCGGCAAAAGGACTGAAAAGCATTACCCTCTCCGCTGATTTCAAAACCAATCTTACTAAAGGTTTGATTATTGATAAGGACATGCAAACCCGTCTCAGTCAATTTGAGATTGATTCGATTGCAGGACTTGCCAAGAAAGAAATTGAGCGCGAAATCAAAGCACAATTACGTCCCGTGTTGGTAAAAATGTTTATCGCAGCCATCGCGATGTTTAGCTGCGTGCTGTTTATATTCTTCTATCCCGTGCTCGGGGTTTCGTTGGCAGACAGAGTATTGCGGCTGGTCATCTAATGTTGCACGCGGGCTTGCACCCGCATTTGAAAATATGAACACTGGCAAGTCATATAACGCGGTAGACTTGCGAATGCTTATTGTGCTAATTCAAAATCGATTTTCTTATCTTCCAAGTTGACGCGAACCACACGCACTTGCAGGCGGTCAAATAAACGATAAGTTTTACCTGTACGCTCGCCACGTAAGCGATGATGCACGGGATCAAAATGATAATAATCGTTTTGCAGCGCGGTGACGTGAATCAAACCTTCTACAAAAATCCCATCCAATTCGACGAACAAACCGAATGAAGTCACGGCAGTAACATTGCCTTCGTAAATTTCGCCAACTTTATCTTGCACATATTCACATT
>JBDKHS010000141.1:0-10334 GCA_039797505.1 Pseudomonadota bacterium
AGCGTAGGGTGGAATAGGCGCAAGCCGTATTCCACCGCAGTAATACAGTTACCGATTCAACTGCGTAACTCCTAAGATTTTGAGAGAGATTTATTTTAGCTTAAATTTTATAAAATAAAACAATAGGTTAATTAAAAATTATTCTGTTTAAATACAGCGTTTAAAAAATAACTTAAAAATATAATAGCTTGTTTATTCAGCAAGTGATGTAACTTAATGCTTTTCTTGATATTTTTTAATAATAATTATGTCATTGCCAAACTGAGAAGTTGGGGATGTAGTCGATAACAGTGCTTTTGAAACAGGGGGATTTAAAAATCTCAATAGTTTGCACGATCTTAAATCCCCCGCCGCCCTCGCGTGGGGCGTGGCTTGCTTATTCCAAATCTTCCAACAAGCTTGTTAATTCGGCAAAAATTTCTGATTTCGGATCAACTTTGCCTTTAATATATTGTAATAACATCACCACTTCGACTTCTTCATCTAGCTCTAAATAGCATTCAAACACGTTTTTCACCACATAGGCTAGACGGTCGTCTAAAGCAGGCTCATCGATAATTTGTTTAATCCGCGCCAATAAGTCCACATCTTCGGTCAGAATATACCCCAAAGCAAATGCGGTGACTAACACGCCGGGATCCGTGTCAGCATAAAGCATAGGCAATTTTTCGATCATGTCTTCGCCGACTAAATCATAATAAACATTCGCCGCATACATCCGAATTAAGGGTTTTGGACTCTGTAAACATTGTTCAATATCCGCAGTGTGCTCCACTAACATAAAATCCCCAATCAACTCGATGGCTTCAATTTGAATTAATTCTGAAGGCGAATTTAAGTATTCGCTCAATTTTGGAGTGATATTTGGCAAGTCGACCGTGTCCGCCGTGCTGAGCATGTCGACAATTTCCATTTCTTCTTCAATATCCATGACCCTATCCTGTGTAATTAAAATGCGGGGTTATCTTCGTGAACGCACAGTATATAGGAATGCAGGGATTAGGTAACAGCTTGATTAGCTCAGTGTGAATTCAGGATTATGGAAATTGAGGCGTTTGTTGCTAAAAATTCATGCGCTCTCAATTATTTATTTAGATAACAGAGGAGATAACTCTCAGCATTGCCCTTTAGAAAAACATTTAGCCACAGTATTGCTTTAAATCCCAACGAGGCACTGCTAAGATGCCACATCTTTAAAAAATGCCCACGGTTTATTAAAAAATTTAACTGCGCCCCCAACCCCCTAAAGGGGGCTAAAGATTAAAACCAGCCCCTAAATCCCCTAAAGGGGACTTTAAACTGCTTTAATTTTTGTGTTTAGCCCCCTTTAGGGGGTTGGGGGGCGCAGTTAAGATTCAAATCTTCCGCATTCCACTACCTTGCACACAGGCTACAGCCTGTTAAGGCTTGATTGATGACACACCCTAAACAATTATTTTTATTAATTTTTTAAGTCATCTTTAGGGGATTTAGGGGCGCAGTTAAATTTAATACCCACTTATCAAAAATATAGGAATATTTGCATGGATCACACAATTGACGAATTAAACACGCTTTCGGATTTCGTGCGTTGGGGCGCGAGTCGGTTCAATGAAGCTAAATTATTTTTTGGACACGGCACGGACAATGCCTTAGATGAATCTGTGGTATTGGTGTTACACGCGCTGCACTTGCCTTACAACTTTCCACAAAGTTTATGGAACACGCAATTAACCTATGCTGAAAAACGTGTTGTTTTTAATTTATTACAACGCCGCATTCAAGAACGGATGCCCACACCTTACTTAACCCAAGAAGCATGGTTTGCAAATCTACAATTTTTTGTCGACCCTCGGGTATTAATTCCGCGTTCTCCCTTAGGTGAATTGATTCAACATCATTTTGCCCCGTGGATTATCACTGAGAAAACCACGCGCGTGCTGGATTTGTGCACAGGCAGTGGCTGCATTGCGATTGCGACAGCTTTAGTTTTGCCTGAAGCGGAAGTGGATGCGGTGGATATTTCTTTAGACGCGCTCGCGGTGGCACAGCAAAATGTGGAAAATTATGGTTTAGAGCATCGCCTGCACTTGGTGCATTCTAATTTGTTCGCCAATTTAACGGGCAGTCATTATGACTTAATTCTGAGCAACCCGCCTTATGCCGATGCTTACGAAATGGAGCACATGCCACCTGAATATCAGCATGAGCCGCGTTTGGGTTTGGAAGCGGGTGAAGATGGTTTATTGTTGGTGAAGCAAATTTTACGCGAAGCTCCCGCGCATTTAACCCCGCATGGGGTGTTGATTGTGGAAGTGGGCGCAAGCCAAGATACTTTGGTGGATTTATATCCTGAAGTGCCGTTTACGTGGTTGGAATTTGAACACGGCGGCGAAGGAGTGTTTCTGCTGACAATGGAACAATTATTAGAGTTTGCGGATAGTTTTAATAATTAAAGCGTGAACTTGTCTGCATCAGGATTATCTCGTTCCAACACTCCAACATCACAACTATTTAAGTTAAGCCTATAGCTATAAGGACTGGCAGTGCTACGAGCACTGCCAGTCCTCATTACGTTGGATTCAAGACCTTCTAGGTTTTAAAAACCTAGAAGGTCTCGATTTAAACCGCCCGTACAATCAAAGCCCGAACTTAGCTTAATCTCTAGCCTTCCCGCCCATCAACACGCGGCAACACCGTGAACGGCAAATAACGCCATGTCCACGCGCCAAATACCACCAGCCACAATAGTGCTGCCATAATATTCAATGAAATCAAATGATTTAAAAAATTTACTTCTGCAAGAATTCGCAACAACGCAATGCCTGACACGCCCCAAAAACAAAACCACGTCAAATCATCTGCAACCAAGGCGCGTCCTGAATGTCCCAAAGACACCCGCGAAGCCATGCCCACCAATAAGGAAATCACAAAACCAATGCTCAGCGCGTGTAACGGGGCTTTCCCGAGCCAAACTTCGCCCGTGAACCAATACAGCAAACTTTGCACGCTGTATAACGCCAAAGCAATGCTTAGCCATAAAAAAGCAAGGTGCAGCACTGCCAACAGGCGCACGGGTAAACTGCGCCAAAATTGCCAAATCACTGAATGATAAGCGGTAACTGCGAGCAGCGGTAAATCAACCAACCATAATCCGCCCTGTTGCCCCGCCATTTCCAGCAAAAAATGTCCTGTCGTCAACACGCTGACCACGGGCAAACTCCATGCAGGTTGCCGCACAGGATAATTCACCAAGGCTGAGCTGCTAAAAAATGGCAACATCCGATGACAAACTGCAAACAAAATCGGCACTAAAAATAACCATATTCCTGCTTTCAACGTAAACATTAATAAAAAGTCTATTTGCGTTGGAATCCACAGCAAATAACTGATAATACTTAAAATTGCTATCAGTAAACTTAGGTTTAAGACTTTTTCATATTTTTTATTGTGACTGGGGGCGTTCACATAAACTGTCCACAACGCATAAACTGCCACTGTCCAACCCGCCAGTAATAAAGCGACTGCCAACATCAGTAGCCCTTTATGGGTAAATAAGCCCAGATAGAATAATAAGCTGCCTGTGAATAACAAGTTAAAGGCAAGACTGTAATTTTTAAGTGGAATAATTGCGCCCCCCATCCAACGCGGATAGGTGGTCATCAGAAATCCAAAGATAAAAAATGGAATTGTCGCGAACACTAACAAAAACGCATGTGCCCATGTGCTAGGAATCACGCTGGGTAGCGTAGTGCTGAAAAGATAACGGCAGCATAATTCAATAAGCCAAAACGTCAGGGCGAGCATAATTTGCACCAGCCCCCCGAAAAACATCATCCGATGCGGCGCGGCTGAAAAAACTTTCCATTGAAGCATGATGTAATCCTGTAACGATGCGAGAAATATCAGTTTAGACAGCCATACATGGGCTTGCCTTAATGCAGGTCAACTTTTAAATAAGCCCATAAGTAACCTGAGTTCGGGATAAAATTTAGTTGTAGGGTGGAATAGCGTAGCGTATTCCACCATGAAGCGTAATAGTTAAAGTAGTTAAAGTAGGTTGGGTTAGCTTAGGCTAACCCAACGAAAGGAGTTCAGTTGGGTTGCCGTTGGCAGTCCAACCTACGAGGCTACTCTTTCTTATCCTGAACTCAGCTTATTGTAATACTCATATCTTGTGCGAATAAATTCGCACCGACAACAAGCTATTTCAACAATTAATTTGTTTTGATTGACTTAGCTCTTATTCCCTTTAGAATAAAGCTCATTTTGACGAATTCACGCATCTCTCATGAAAACTCCCTTGGTTTACATTCTGCACTGTGGCAACTTCTACGGTACGGAACAAATGGCATTGGCAACGCTCGAAGGCTTATCGACGGAATATACTCCGATATTGATCGCCCCCGAAGGTGTGGTCATTGCCAAAGCACAAGAAAAAGGCATTAAAACCTATGCCTTTCATAATCTGCTGCAATTATCATCGCAACTCCATGAAGTTTTAAGTAATTATTATGCACTGATGGTCATGTCCACAGGCGTTAAACAAGCTTTATTGCTTTCAGTGTGGAATATATTTTATCAGCGAAAAATCACCCATTTGCACATTATTCACGGCGGCACTGACGAGCGTGAAAGCTACGGACGCAAAGCTTACCTAAATTATTTTCCCGTGCGCTTTGTTGCCGTCTCCTATTTTGTGCGCAGCCGTTTGATTGTGCACGGTGTGAAAGCCAGCTCAATTGACGTAGTCGAAAATTTTCTATTGCCCGAGCGTGTTGCAAAAAGTCCCAAACGCCCCCAATTCACTCGCCAAGGAATTCGACAAATTGTCGTGATTTCACGTGTTGATCCGATTAAACGCATTGATGTGTTATTAGATGCTTTAGACTTAGCCCCAGATTTATTACAGCATCTAGAAATTACGATTTTAGGCACAGGCTGGAATTTGGATGAAATGCGCGAGCGTGCTGCTAAATATTATCCACAAGTACAATTTTTAGGATTTGTTTCGGATGTGCCACAGCGTTTAGCAAATGCCGATTTATTATTGCATCTTTGCCCCACTGAACCCTTTGGATTGGCGATTTTAGAAGCAATGGCAGCCGATTTACCTGTTTTAATTCCAAACACAGGCGGTGCTGCGGCCTTGATCGAAAATGGCATTTCTGGGCTGCATTTCAAAGCCAATAATCCCGAAGCCCTTGCCCAACGTTTGCGCGAGTTGCTCAATGCTGAGCCAGATTTTTTAAATACCTTGGTGGCAGGTGCACGTCGAGCGGTGGAAACTCGTTTTTCCGCAGAACAAGGCATCGCAAATTACCATGCACTATTAATGGAAAAACATTAGGGTGCGTCATTAAATAGGCTTTAACTGCTAAAGAAGCCCCTAAATTCCCTAAAGGGGACTTTAAACATTAAACAAATTGTTTGTGTTTAGCCCCCTTTAGGGGGTTGGGGGCTTCTTTAAAGGTTTTTAAACTCGCTACTTTCTGTTAATACTTAATTGATGACTCGCCCTAACAATTTTCACAATCGTTTGCGACAATTCCAGACTTATCATTGGAAAATACCATTTTTTAGTGTGTGAATATCTTAGGTTTAGTTGTGGTAGAATTTCTGCACTGTCGTCTTGTGCAAGGCACTCCGTATCAAGAGCAAACGATACGCCACGATAAATGTTTTTATTAAGAGTACGTTACTTCATCGACCTCTATCCGTCGGTGGATTTCACCCGACGGATGAGGTCGGGGATGGATTGAAATAAATAAATAAACAAACAAACAAACACGATAACACAACCCATACTCCCCTAGGCTTATACTACTTAGGCTTGATTTTTGCTTTGGAGAAAGCATACATCATGGTTATTCGGTTGTACGGACATGTATTCCTGATAGAATTAAACACGCTAAGTCATACAGTCAAATAGCGATGTAAAGGAGAACACCTTAATGGCAAAAATTTTGCTGGTAGAAGATAACGAGATGAACCGTGATATGTTATCACGACGTTTATCGCGTAAAGGATTCGATGTCGTGATCGCCACTGATGGCGGGCAAGGCGTTGAAATGGCGCACAGTGAAAAACCTGACCTGATTTTAATGGACATGAGTTTGCCTGTGAAAGATGGCTGGACGGCCACTCGAGATATTAAAGGCGCGGAAGATACTAAACATATTCCCGTGATTGCCTTGACGGCACACGCGATGTCAGGGGACAGAGAACAAGCATTGGCTGCGGGTTGTGATGATTATGATACCAAACCAATTGAATTGCCGCGCCTGTTAGGAAAAATTGAAGAATTATTAGCCAATCATAAGCCTGACGCATGAATTTAATTTCTATGGATACGCAAGGTGCATCATTACCGCATCCAAGTTTTCACACACGACACTCCAGCTGAAGGCATCATTCCGTGATCAGTAGCGAAAATGACTTAGTCGATATGGGGCAAGATTTGCAGACCCCAGCGAAGGCGATCATCGCCTATACTGAGTCTTTGCTTGACTATGCGAAACATCGCCCCGATTGGGCTGAGTTCATCCCTGATCTGAATAAAATGCTGTCTGCGGCACAGCAATTGTCGGCACTCATCACCAAATTATTCACTAAGCGCAACACGCCCTCGGGTGAGGTTGATCTCGAATCTTTCACCTCGACGATTCGCCACGATTTACGCACCCCGATTAATGCCATCATCGGCTATGGCGAAATGCTGCTTGAAGATGTTGATGATGAAGTGAATCAAGAAGCCTGTTTAGAACTGCAAAAAACGCTCTCCTCCGCCCGCCGCTTATTGACCCTGATTGGCGATTTAATTTATTTCTCCAAAGCCGAAACGGTTTCCCGCCAGCTTGAACCTGAATCCGCGCCCAGTGTTCCCGTTTCGACCTTGATGGATGAAGTGGTGCGCTCAATGCGCAGCACCACCGATAATCACGTTGCTGAAGTTGCTATTCAAGAAGCCTCGCTGTTGGTGGTGGATGATAAGGAAAGTAATCGTGATTTACTTTCGCGCCGTTTGGATCGACAAGGCTTTAAAGTCGAAGTTGCTGAAAATGGACAACAAGCTTTAGACATGATTCGCCAGCGCAGCTACGACTTGGTGCTGCTGGACATCATCATGCCTGAAATGAATGGTTATCAGGTGTTGGCAGAACTTAAAAAGGATCAGCATTTAAGCCATATTCCTGTGATCATGATTTCCGCTTTGGATGAAATCGACAGCGTGGTGCGTTGCATTGAGATGGGCGCAGAAGATTATCTGCAAAAGCCCTTTAATCAGGTTATTCTGAAAGCTAAAATTTCTGCTTCTTTGGAACGTAAACGTTTGCGGGATCGTGAACATGCGTTCATCAAGAAATTACAAATTGAGCAGGACAAATCTGAAAAATTACTGCTGAATATTTTACCCAAACCCATTGCGGATCGTCTCAAGCGTGGCGAGCGGGTTATCGCAGACAGTTTCCCCGAAGTGACGGTACTTTTTTCTGATTTAGTCGGTTTTACCCAATTGTCGGCTGGGGTTTCAGCATCGCAATTGGTGGAAAAGCTGAATGAAATTTTCCTTGCATTTGACATTTTGACTGAATTGCACGGCTTGGAAAAAATTAAAACCATTGGGGATGCTTACATGCTGGTCGGTGGTTTGCCCACGCCGCGCCTTGATCATGCGGAGGCAGTGGCAGACATGGCGATGGATATGTTTGATGCAATTAAACGACTGAATTTTCAGCATGATTCTAATTTTAATATTCGTGTCGGCATTCACACAGGGCCTGTAGTCGCGGGTGTGATTGGTAAGAATAAGTTTAATTATGATCTGTGGGGCGATGCGGTAAATATCGCAAGTCGCATGGAGTCGCATGGTATTCCTGGCAATATTCAGATTTCTGAAGCCACTTATAAACGCATTCAAGACAAATTTAATTGCGAGTCTCGCGGTTTGATTGACATCAAAGGCAAGGGACAAATGCACACCTATTTCCTCAAAGGGCGCAAATAGCCGTCCTGTTTTCCTCTCCCAAAAATCTACTGCATTTCCACACATAAGGTATTTTAATGACACAGCGACGTGTTGCGATTATTGCAGATAAGCCGGGCTGGCATGGGCATTGTTTAAGTCAGGCGTTTGCAAAGCGTGACATTGACAGCTGTTTTATTGCACTTTCAGAGTGTGTCTTAGACCTTGCTGCAAGCCCGCCGCGCATTGTGTTGCCATATTTTGGTGGTGCTTTGCCTGATGGGGTGTTAGTACGCGGGGTAGCGGGGGGCAGCTTTGAACAAGTGACGTTTCGTTTAGATATTTTGCACGCTCTGCGAGAATGCGGCGTACCTGTGTATAACGATGCCCGCGCCATTGAGCGCACCGTGGATAAATCCATGACCAGCTTTTTGATGCAACGTGCAGGTATTCCCACCCCCCCCACTTGGGTCTGTGAAAATCGTGAACAAGCTTTACAGATTATGCAGACGGCTTTCGCACGCGGTGAAGAATTGGTGATGAAACCGCTGTTCGGTTCACAAGGTAATGGCTTGATTCGTTTGCAACAGCTTGAAGATTTACCTGATTTTAGCGGCGTGTTTTACCTGCAAACTTATATTCCCACCTGTTTACCCGAGGCAATTGCCTCAGACGAGGATGATCCCGTTTATTATGACTGGCGCGTATTTGTGATTGGCGGCTTGTCGCATGCGATTATGTTGCGTTGTAATCAGCACTGGGTGACTAATCGCGCACAAGGGGCACAGTGCAAGGCGGCGGTGTTAGACCCTGAATTAGCAGCCTTGGCAGAAGCTGCCACGCGAATCGTGGGGGCAGATTATGCGGGTGTGGATATTATTCGCGATCACGCGGGCAAATTACACGTTTTAGAAGTGAATGGTATTCCTGCGTGGCAGGGTTTGCAAAGTGTATGCACCCAAGATTTGGCGCAGTGTATTGTCGATGATTTTGTACAACGCAAATTAGTGAAACGCGCCCAAGATTCGTTCTCATTCATTTGAAAGATTGGGAATAATATTGATTATTTACAATAAATTTAGGAGTTGCGCAGTTGAATTAATAAACTCATTAATTCAAAAAGCTTTATCAAGCGTAGGGTGGAATAGGCGCAAGCCGTATTCCACCGCAGTAATACAGTTACGGATTCAACTGCGTAACTCCTATTATATTTAAAATACTTTTCTATCGAACTCAGCTTATCAATTAAAGGCTTTCCAAAAACTCCATTATCCCTTGACTCAAAGGAATGTACCCGTGGCAAAATTTTTACACAGCATGATTCGTGTTTTAGATTTAGAACGTTCAATCGCGTTTTATCAACAAGCGTTTGCCTTCGAGGTGAAAGCCCGCCGCGAATTTAGCGATTTCACCCTCGTGTATTTGGGCAATGATGAAAGCCCTTTTGAATTGGAATTAACCTTGAATCACGGGCGCACTGAAGCTTATACCCACGGCAGCGGTTATGGGCACATTGCTGTTACCGTACCAGATGTGGACGCAGAACATGCGCGTTTCAAAAGCTTAGGTTTTGAGCCGCGTGATGTGGTGGAATTTGAAGAAGACGGGCAATTATTAGCCAAATTCTTTTTTGTCCGAGACCCCGACGGCTACGAAATTGAAGTATTACAACGGCTTGGACGTTATCAATAATCCAAACCACGCCCCTAGCAAGGGTAGAGTCACTGCCATTAAGTTAAGCGTAAACCAAAGAATCATGAGGCTTAAATCGAGTATTAGACCTGCTAGGTTTTAAAAACCTAGCAGGTCTTGAGTTAAGCTTGATTGAGGACTGGCAGTACTACGAGCACTGCCAGTCCTTTTCATAGAACCCAACGCCCAAAAATCTCACGCTTTCGCTTCTATTCCTAGCAATTTCCCCACTCAGAATCCCCCTGCTCACTTTTTCAGACGTATCTTTGTGATTTTTGGTATAATTTCTCTGAGTTACTTTGACCTGAATGAGACACTTTGTGATTACGAAATTACGGAATATTGCGATTGTAGCGCACGTTGACCACGGTAAAACTACCTTGGTGGACAAACTCTTACAACAATCTGGCACATTAAGCACCCGTGGCGAACAAGGCACGCGAGTGATGGATTCTAACGCAATTGAAAAAGAGCGTGGGATTACCATTCTTGCCAAAAATACCGCGCTGCGCTGGCGTGATTATCGAATTAACATCGTAGACACCCCCGGACACGCCGATTTCGGCGGCGAAGTGGAACGTGTATTGTCGATGGTCGATTGCGTATTATTATTAGTCGACGCAGTTGATGGCCCTATGCCACAAACCCGCTTCGTCACCCAAAAGGCTTTATTACACGGTTTACGTCCTATCGTCGT
>JBDKHS010000142.1:0-5111 GCA_039797505.1 Pseudomonadota bacterium
GGCAAATATTGAGTATCAGCATCCGCTTTTAAGAAATTAATTTCAGTCCCACAATAGCTGGCGGGCGGCGGGTTAATATTGCCTAATAAAAATTCTTTATCATCTAATAAGTTAATCGCACTGGGTACGCCCAATTGTGTCGGCGCGGAAACCGCGTGCGCTTGGCTGTCGTTAATTAACCACGCCAGCATTTTTTCACCCCAACGGCTGAAACTGGGATTGCTGCAATCGCTGTTTAATGCCACGCTCCAAATTGTTAAATACGCTTTTTTCAGGGTAATTTTTACGCCATCGCGATTATAAAAACTTTTACCGTCAGCAGTGGCAGTAATCACAGTGCTGGGTACGGCTTGTGCGGTGAAAGTCACGCTCGTGCCCTCTTCAACGCTACTACTTCCGCCACCGCCACCACAGCCTGCTAAACCTAAAAAGCTTAATAATAACAAAATTCTAAAAATCATAAGTTACCCCTAAACGCAGACTTTTACCTTCATTATGTTCGCCATGCAAGTTTTTATACGCGGGAATTTGTAAAGATAAGTTTAATAACACATCATCCGTGACGTGATACACCAGTCCCGGCGTGACAAAGGCGATAAAACCGCCTGAATTTTGGTCAGTTTCACCCATTTGAGTATTTTTTGTGCTCCAGCGCGTGTCCAATCCGAATTGCAAAGCAAACTGATAATTTAAGGCATATTGGGCTAAAAATGTACTGACTAAAGCTTTACCTGCTTTAAACTCTTGAAAACCTTCATTAATTGGCTGATGATAAACACTGCTTGCATAGAAAAAATAAGGATAGTGGTAATAACCATACCACGCGCCCAAGTTTGGAATCCATGAGCCTGTGCCACGTTGCACATCAATATCCAAAGAATTACCTTTTGAATCAAATTGTTCACGCCCTGTAGGTGTTCTCAATCCTGCCAAAATTCCGAATAATTGCGAAGGGCGTTGTTCCTTATCCAGCCACAAAGTGTAACGCGCACTTAAATCAATATCCCCGATGCCGCTGCTTTTGGTGCGCGACAAATCTGCCGTATCAAAAGTTTTGCTGAGCACGGGCACACGAATTGCCAAATTCAGCCGCCGCGTTGGCGCGTATGCCAAGCCCAAAGTTAAGCGATTATCTTTTAACTTGGTTTCGTCCACACCCGCCACGCCTGTGGTTTCGGTGCGGTTCAAATAATCCGCAGAAAAGCGTAAACGCCCTTCATATAATTTTTCTGTGCCCATCGTGTTCAAAGTCGGGTCGCCCGTCATGCAAATCGCGCAGGCAAACACAGGGGCGGGAAGGGTGGCTAATAAGAGTAAGCTTAAGTTTTTTATTGACATTTTGCGTGCATGGGTTGGTTGCCAAAAGGATCGCTGATAGTGCGATTACAGATAAATTCCCAATCGGTCAGGCTTTTGAGAAAGTTGATAACATCTTGTTTTTCATCTGTAGTCAGCACAAAACCTGTGATTAAATTGCTCTTGTAAGGACTTTTTGCCCCGTCGCCTGCAAATTCACCACTTTCAATTAAACGCCCGCCGCGCGCGTAATGTTCTAAAACTTCTTCTAGTGTCGCAATTGAACCATCGTGCATATAAGGGGCTGTTAATTCGATATTTCGCAAAGTAGGGGCGCGAAAACGTCCCATATCTTCATTTATGAAAGTGACATCCCATAACCCACGGTTATTCATGGGGTATAAGCCTTTATTTTCTAAATTATACAAGCCGTTATTGTGATATTCGATTTCGTCGAAAACCGTGCCTTGATGGTTCACCGACTGGGAAAAATTAAAACCACCGTGGCAATGAAAACATTCCAAACGTTCTGAGAAAAATAAATCTCGACCACGTTTTGCAGAATCTGACATCGCAGCGGCTTGTTGTTGATAAATCACTTGATCGAAGCTTGAATTACCTGAAATAAAAGTGCTCACAAAATTTGCAATCGCTTTGGCAACGTTGCCTTCAGTGAACGGCTCGGTTTCATTGGGAAAGGCTTTTGCAAATAAATCTTTATACAAGGGTTCAACTCGTAAGCGATCTAGAATTTTTTGCTCGTTATTGCTCCAGCCCAATTCCACGGGAAACTCAGCAAACATCGGGACTTTGGCTTGTGCGTGCAAAGTTTTTAATTGAGGATTTGCCCAATTAAAACGCGAGTTATAAATCACGTTGGTTAAACTCATGCTGTTGCGTACCAGCGCGTCGCCCGTCGAACCAATGGCAGTTTTTAAACCGTCGGTAAAGGCTTTATTTTGGAGGTGACAACCTGCGCAGGCTTGCGTATTGGTAATTGATAAGCGATTGTCGTAAAACAAATATTTTCCGAGTGCGATTTTTTCCGTGCTCATCGGATTGTCATCGGGAATGCGCGGTTCGGGAAAACCTGTGGGCAATTGCCAACTAAACACGGTTTTTGTGGATGTCGTGTTTGAGTTTGTGCTGGAATTGCTATCACCGCCGCCGCCCCCACAGGCACTGAGGGATAACATGCCTAAATAGAGGCAGAAGTGAAAAATTTGTTTCATGATCGATACCTCTGAAAAATTAAATCTTGATAATTAGGAGTGACGTAGTTGAAACACTAATTTTTTTATTTACAATAAGTTGGTATTGTGCACTGTATAATATTTCCAGAAAAATCAAATAATTATCGATTTAACTGCGTAACTCCCACAAGGTTAAAAAACTGGGTATTTATGTAGTTCATAAAGTGTAAAAAAATGAGCAAAGCACCTATCACCATAAGCTCGGGGTCATAGTAATGATGATTCTGTTGTCATGAAATAACGTCCTTTCCTTAGGGTGTGTCATCAAATAGGCATTAACCGCTAAAGAAACCCCTAAATCCCCTAAAGGGGACTTAACAGCTTTAGGAGTTAGGCAGTTGAAAACTACTTAACCTGAGTTCGTCGTAAATAGACAAAATAAACGGCTAAATACACAAATATATGAAATTAAGAAAAAGAAAAACTAGCGTAATCCTATGTTTTAAAAAGTATTATGCTTCTTGCACTAGCCCTCCCCTTTAGGGGGTTGGGGGCGCGGTTTCAGATTTAAATCCACGCTACACGCCGCTGAAACAGACTCCTTCACTTAATTGATAACACGTCCTAGGTGTAGGTGCGAATTTATTCGCATGCGTTTTTAATTCGAGAGCGTTGTGCGAATAAATTCACACCTACAATCAGCTCAATCTTGCAAACTTAGCTTAAAATGTAAGATTCCAAATCAGTCCTATAAGCAATATGCCACTTACTTAACCTAAGTTCGGGATAAGAAAAGTTTTTAAGCATTCATAACTCAATGATGATATTAGCCTTTTGTCTCATTCCAACGATCCAGCGTTGGAATGACTACCTCGTCGCTCCAGCCTCGAGGATTTTACAAGCTTCTGCCATACAAGGAGAGCCTTATCGATTCAACTACGTCATGACTAGAGTTATCACCTTTCTTGGTGGAATACGCTACGCTATTCCACCCTACGACTGCTAAATTTTCTACTCTTTCATATCCCGAACTCAGGTTACTTATAGTTTTGCGGCTAGAGGGTGGAGCATTTCTTAAAAACAGGGCGTGTAACTGACATGCTGAGCTATACGCCAGGTTGTGGTAGAAAATCAGGGTTTACGAACTTTGAAGAAATCGCTTTGACGTGGATATTTCACCGAAGGATTAACGCCATCGGCATAAGTGAAATCTAAACCGAGGCGCGGCATCACTTCGATACATTCAGGGTCATTATTACCCGACATGCAGCCAGCAGCGGTATTAGGCGTGTTATAGGTTAAATTAGAAGCGCGTAACGCCTCGGCGAGATCGGCAACTAAACTGTCTTTGTTCACGTCAAAATTGTTGAAACACATTTCAACCGTATTTGGATAAGTACAAGGGCTGCTGGGGGCAATGCCCGTTTTTGTGGTGTCGACACAGCCCGTGCTGCCCAAATGAATAAAATAATTTTGTTTTAATACGTCAGGGTCAGCCACGCCATCGATGCGGAGAAATTTGCGTCCTGTCGTCCAAGACCATAACATCCCCGTCACATTTAAAGGAGAAGGCGCGGTGCTGGAATCAATATGATTTAAATTGAAAGGCAAACCTAAGGTGACACAAACACCGGTGTAGTTGGGATTGGTTTCATAAGGCACAGTGCCCAACACTTGGCTATTGGTTTCCGCCGTGCCGTTTAAGCAGCCATTTTCAAAATCTAACAGAGCAATATTGCTGGTTTGCCATTTGCCATCTTGATTTAAATTGACGGAAACTTGTGAGTTATCCGCTTTTAACAATTTGATATTGTGCACATAAAAACGGAAATCAGTAATTTTATAACTATTTGCAACCGCCGTACCCACAGGGCTGTACGTTGTGCCACACACGAAATCTTTATTGTTTACGAGGGCTGCGAATTTTAAATTGATATTCAAAGGGCTATTCGTCGCCACGGGCGCGGGCGTTGTATTATTGTTGCTTGATGAACTATCACTACCATTGTTACAAGCTGTTAAAATAGTGGCACAAGTCGCAAGCACCCAAAGATTTTTAAGATTTACCATGTTAAGCCCAGCCCTCAAATGAACGAATAAACGGCTATTACGGCATTTTTTGTACCAAACTATTAATTTAATATTAATCAATAAATTATCTGAAAATTAGTCTTAAAATTTGAAAAGACACTCGGTCATTTCACCCAATTTTCAGGCATTTCACACAAGAGCGCATTATGAAAGACGCATTTGCCAACCTGCTGAGTCAATCGGGCAATTTAGAAACCGTGATTCGGGCGGCACGCATGATTGCCATGTTAGATACGAACGTTTTGATTTTAGGCGAAAGTGGTACGGGTAAAGAATTATTTGCCCACGCGCTTCATCAAAGCAGTCGGCGGGCGAAGGCGGCATTTATTACCGTAAATTGTGCGGCCTTGCCTGAACAGTTGGCAGAATCAGAATT
The DNA here is from genome assembly GCA_039797505.1 of Pseudomonadota bacterium. Classification (GTDB taxonomy): domain Bacteria; phylum Pseudomonadota; class Gammaproteobacteria; order Beggiatoales; family Beggiatoaceae; genus JAQTYU01. The sequence continues at coordinate 4,957 of JBDKHS010000142.1, forward strand.
ATTTGGACACCGCAAAGGCGCATTTACAGGCGCAGAAACCCATCAGCAAGGGCGTATTCAAGCCGCGCATCAAGGCACGTTATTTTTAGATGAAATCGGAGAATTGCCGCTGAATATGCAGGCAAAATTATTGCGGTTTTTGGAAAATGGCGAAT
>JBDKHS010000143.1:0-4262 GCA_039797505.1 Pseudomonadota bacterium
GCATTAGAAGCCATCAAAACCGTGACTTTTACCCCTGATTGGGGACAACAACGCATTGAAGGCATGGTGAATAATCGTCCCGACTGGTGTATTTCTCGGCAACGTAATTGGGGCGTGCCGATTGCAGTTTTCATTCACAAGCACACGGGCGAATTGCACCCACGCACCCCAGAATTGATTGAAGCAGTGGCGAAATTAGTTGAACAAACTGGGATTGATGCGTGGTTTGACTTAGACCCCGCTACGCTGTTGGGCGAGGAAGCCGCGTTGTACAGCAAAGTGCAGCACACTTTAGACGTGTGGTTTGACTCAGGCGTGACCCATGCCGCCGTGCTCGAACAACGTGAAGAATTACAATTGCCTGCGGATTTGTATTTAGAAGGTTCAGACCAGCATCGTGGCTGGTTTCAATCGTCTTTATTGGCTTCGGTGGCAATGCGCGACGGCAAACCGCCGTATAAAGGCGTGTTGACCCACGGTTTCACCGTCGATGCCAAGGGCAGAAAAATGTCCAAATCCTTGGGCAACGTAATTGTGCCACAAAAAGTGATTAAAAACTTAGGGGCTGACATTATTCGCCTCTGGGTTTCCGCCACCGATTATCGTGGCGAAATCACCGTGTCCGATGAAATTTTGAAGCGCGTTGCTGAAGCTTATCGGCGGTTACGCAATACTTCACGTTTCTTGTTGGCGAATTTGGATAATTTCAACCCTGCCACTGACTTGTTGCCACCCGAACAGTTATTAGAATTAGACCGTTGGGCGGTGGATCGCGCTTATCGTTTGCAGGCTGAATTAAAGCAAGCTTACGAAGAATATGCATTTCATGTAGTTTATCAAAAATTACATCATTTCTGCACTATTGATATGGGCAGCTTCTATTTAGATATTATCAAAGACCGTCAGTATACTTGTCAGTCTGAAAGCCGCGCACGCCGTTCTGCACAAACTGCGATGTATCATATTATGGAAGCCTTAGTGCGTTGGTTTTCCCCAATTTTAAGCTTCACTGCGGAAGAATTATGGCAGCATTTGCCCAAAAATAACCGCAGTGCCTCAGTTTTCTTAGAAACCTGGTATGAAGGTTTATATCCTTTGGCAGACAATGCTGCGGTCACTGCGGAAACTTGGGCAGAAATTTTCACCTTGCGTGAAGCGGTTAGCAAAGAGCTGGAAAAATTGCGGGTTGCGGGCGACATTGGGGCTTCTTTAGATGCGGAAGTGGATATTTATTGCGCCCCTGAATTATTACAAAGCTTGGCAGTATTTGGCGAAGAATTGCGTTTTGTGTTCATCGTTTCCTATGCACGCGTGCACGCCCTCAGTGATGCGCCCAGCGATGCGGTACAAAATGAAGCAGGTTTTGCGGTGAAAGTCAGTGCGTGCGTGCATGAAAAATGTGGACGTTGCTGGCATCATCGTGCCGATGTGGGCGCACATCCAGAACATCCAACTTTATGCGGGCGTTGTGTAGAAAACGTGGTTGGCGGGGGTGAAAAACGTGACTATGCCTAAGCAAACGGGATTGGGGTGGTTATGGATTGCGCTGTTAGTGATCGCGCTCGACCAAGCCAGCAAGTTTTGGGCGGTGGCGAGTTTAGGTTTTCATCAACCTGTGCCGATTATTCCGTTTTTCAATTTGACCTTGATGCACAACACGGGCGCGGCGTTTAGCTTTTTGGCACATGAAAGTGGCTGGCAACGCTGGTTTTTTTCGGTGCTGGCATTGGTGGTGAGTGCGGCATTGATTCACTGGTTGCGTACTTTGCGCCGTGATGAAATCGCGATGGGCATTGCCTTAAATTTGATTTTGGGCGGCGCGTTGGGCAATGTATTCGACCGTTTATATTACGGCTACGTCATCGACTTTCTTGACCTATACTATCAACAATGGCACTTTCCTGCATTTAATATTGCAGACAGTGCGATTACCGTCGGCGCGTTTATCATTGCCTTTGATGCCTTGCGAGGAAAGTCTAATGAGTGATTACAACAAGTTGACTGAAGCCAAGATGAAATTGGCGCAGCGTGAACATAAGCCCGGAAAACGCAGCTTGAGTGAGCGCATTCCGCCAGGTCAGCATTTGGTGAATCATTTGCCGATTTTGGATTTAGGGATTATTCCTGAACTCAGTACCGCGAACTGGAGTTTGACTTTGGGCGGTGAAATTCATGCCGAGCAAACTTTAAACTGGGATGATTTTCAAAAATTGCCACGTCAAAATATGGTGGTGGATATTCATTGTGTGACGACTTGGTCACGTTTGGATGTGCCGTGGGCAGGGGTATCAGCCAGTGAATTGATTCGCATGGCGCAACCAAAACCTAACGTTAATACGGTGGTGCTGCATTCTGCGGATGGTTATACGACTAACGTGCCCTTGAGCATTTTAATGGATGAGGATGTGCTGTTAGCGGATACGGTGGACGGGCAGCCTTTACCGATTGAACACGGCGGCCCTGTGCGCATGGTCGTGCCAAAGCGTTATTTTTGGAAAAGTGCGAAGTGGATTACCGCGATGATTTTCCACACCAGCGATCAGCCTGGTTTTTGGGAAGTACGCGGCTATCATAATGATGCTGATCCATTTAAAGAAGAGCGGTTTTCTTAGATTTCTATTCAAACCTGCTAGGTTTTAAAAACCTAGCAGGTTTAACTCGTCAGCAATCGCGAATTTTAAGCCACAACGAGTAATGTAGGTTAAATCAATATTCCTTGTCCGACTGCTTTAAGTCGCCAGCCATCATCACCAATACGATCTGCAATATCTTCTAAAACATTCAAAATGGTTTGACGTTCAGGTGTTATGCCGTTTTTTAAAAGTGGTAAAATATGTAACACAATTTCATCAAAATGCGCTATTTTCTTTTCACGTTCCATTCTGCGTAAGTAAGAAATGAGGTAATAACGTACCCGTAAATTTAAATCAACATGCGTTTTAAACTTCTTATCTTTTCTGATGCTAAAAAGTTCTGCTTTATCATCATAATCAAACGTTTCTAATAAAATAGGCGTTAAATCTGAATATTCTTTTTTCATTAAATCTAAAAAGCCTAATTCCAAGCCTTTGATAATCAATTCATCATTAATTTGCTCTAAAGTTGCACCATGATTTTTTGCAATAATCCCTTCAATGGTTTGCATTACAATTTCATTTATATCCATCCCTAAAGCGGCTCTCATAATGTACTTAGGTTTGCGAACTTTTTTGAAGTTAATAATCAGTTGCCCTGATAACACCGTGAAAGGATTTTGCCGTTTTTTAAAGCTGGTTTGTCCGTTTTTCTGTGCGACTGCGCCCGCATATTCAAAACCACAACTTTCTGCGGTTTCTACAATTAAATGCCAGAATTCGGGGTCTTTGTGGGCGAAAATAAACGACATCCAGCGGTCAAACTTTAAAACGCGATACATTTCTTTAATGCTTTGCGCCATTAAGTCGTTGTAATCCGCTTTGCTTTTTTGATGTTCTCCGCCTTCAATCGCTTCTAATGCGTAATCTTGCTCGGTGACTTTTAAATCTAGCCACGCATTCCACATCACCGATAAATCCAAATAAGGGATTTTCTTGCCATAGGGCGGATCAGTGTAAATGTAATCGACACTTTCTTTTTTTAGAAAAGTTAAATTAGTCGCCGTGCCTTGAATAACTTGCAGGTTTTCGACAGTGTCCTTATTGATTTTATGTTCAATTTCGCGTCTTGCAGCAGATATTTTTTTCAAGCGAGACTCAAAGTATTGAGTTAAATTGATAGTGGCTGGCGTTTTTGCTATACGGTAACGGTAATACGCAAAAATACTACTATTTCCTCTCCCTTCACTTCGCCCTTTTGAAGCGTGATAAGTTAGGTTTATTTTATTCAAGAGTCCTGAAAACATCAGTAGTAATAATTTTCTAATATTTTCATTTGGTTCTTGCTGTATCAATGCTTTTAAAAGAGCTAACTGTGCTAATTGCTCTCTACTAAATAGCTCTTGAACAACATTAACATCTGAACCTTTAGGTAAAACAAAATCTTTAGGATACGGATATTTTTTTAATGCTTGGTCTATTTCTTTGTTTGTTTTGGGTTCATTAACTATATAGGCTTGCTTTATTTTTTCAAAACTCTCTTGTAAATCTGTGAGTTTAACAGGACGAGTTAAGCTATCGACTAAAAAAACAGACATGGGATTTAAATCCAAATGAATTGTTCGACGGTCAATCATCATGGCTTCAATAGCGGTCACACCACTGCCACCGAATGGATCAAGAACTAAA
>JBDKHS010000144.1:0-4407 GCA_039797505.1 Pseudomonadota bacterium
ATAGTTATAATATTTAGTCTGCTATTTTTATAAAAGACTCGTTATAAAAATAAGTTAAAAAATAGTCGTAAATAGACAAAATAAACGGCTAAATACACAAATATATGAAATTAAGAAAAAAACTAGCGTAATCCTATGTTTTAAAAAGTATTATGCCTCTTGCACTAGCCCTCCCCTTTAGGGAGTTGGGGGCGCAGTGAATCCTATTTGATGACACGCCCTAGGAATTACACAATTCAAATGATAATTTTAGGAGTTACGCAGTTGAATCCGTAACTGGTTGATTTTACCAAAATTGGGATTCATCGTTTTCTCACGAATTGATGCGCTTCGTACCTCAGCACATCCTATGGGTTAGGGTGGAATACGGCTTGCACCTATTCCACCCTACACTTGATAAAGCTTTTTGAATTAATTAGCTTATTAATTTTCATTTGAGACGCTCCTCTCCATGCGAATTACGCCATGAATTTATCCTTTACGTTAAGAAAATGCTTATTCTTGCTCGTGCTTTTCCAAGGCGCGAATGCACTCGAAATTCCCACAGGCTACCGTCTTGAACATTATCGCGCCCCGACTCCTGACAGCGTTGAAGGAGCGAAAACGATTAATACCAAAGAGCTGCAAGCCCTTATTGCCAAAACCACACCGCCCCCGATTTTGATTGACGTGCTCGCCATCACGCGCCGCCCCGAAAGCGAAGAACTGGATAGTTCTTGGTTGCCCACCAAACCGCGTTATAATTTGCCGCAAAGCATTTGGCTGCCCAATATCGGTTATGGTACGTTGGATGCGGAAATGGAAAGTTATTTTCGTGATAATCTCGCCAAAGCCACCGCACAAAATAAGCAACGCGCCTTGGTATTTTATTGCATTGCCGATTGTTGGATGTCTTGGAATGCCTGCAAACGTGCTGCGAGCTGGGGTTATCAGCAAATTTATTGGTATAAAGAAGGCACAGACGGCTGGGAACAGGCAGGCTTGCCCACAGAAAACTCAATTCCGATTCCCTTGAAACCGCATTAAAATAGTTTTTTTAATTATTTTTTATGATGAGGCTTTACTTTTCGAGAAAGCTTTCCTATAATGCAACTTCTAAATCGCTAGAAGCAGTGCACAAGCAATTAATCAGTAAAAAATCTCTGAAAAATGGCTTGACACCAAAATAGAAAATATTTAAAATATGTTTTCTTAGCTGGCTGATTTAGGGGCTGTAGCTCAGTTGGTAGAGCGCTACAATGGCATTGTAGAGGTCAGCGGTTCGATCCCGCTCAGCTCCACCAAGTATCAGCAGATTTACCATAGATGTCCCCATCGTCTAGTGGCCTAGGACACTGCCCTTTCACGGCGGTAACAGGGGTTCGAACCCCCTTGGGGACGCCATCTTTAAGTTGGTTGTCTTGAAAATCTCAATCGTAATTCTTGCTGCAGGTCAAGGTAAGCGCATGTTTTCTGACATGCCTAAAGTTTTACACTTGCTTGCAGACAAATCCTTAATTCAACATGTTTTAAATACCGCCCAAGCTTTATCGCCTGATAGTCTGCATCTTGTCTATGGACATGCGGGCGCACAGTTGCGTCAAGCCCTTGCGGATGTTCCCGTGCCCGTGCAGTGGGTTGAACAAAGCCCGCAACTCGGTACAGGTCATGCAGTCGCCCAAGCAATGCCTAATTTAGCGGATGACAGCCATGTGTTAGTGCTTTATGGCGATGTACCGCTCATCAGTTTGAATACCTTAAAAAATCTTTGTCAAAAAATTACCCACGACAGTATTGCCGTACTCACCATGCAAGTAGAAAATCCTACGGGTTATGGACGAATCGTGCGCGATGCTGACGGCAATGTTTTAAAAATTACCGAAGAAAAAGATGCCGACGCATCAATTAAATTAATTAAAGAAGTGAACACGGGCATTTTAATTGCGCCCGCTCCTGCTTTGCGCCGCTGGTTACAAGCTTTAAATAATAATAATGCGCAAGGGGAATATTATTTAACCGACATTATCGCCTTGGCTGCGGCTGAGGGTAAAACCATTCACACCGCGCAGCCACAACAGCTTGAAGAAGTGCTAGGAGTTAATGATCGTATGCAATTAGCCCAGTTAGAACGCCATTATCAGCAACAACAGGCTGAAAAATTAATGCAGCAAGGCGTGAGTTTACGTGACCCTGCACGTTTAGACGTGCGCGGAGAAGTCAGTGTCGGACGCGATGTGTTGATTGATGTCGATGTGATTTTAGAAGGCACGGTCAGTTTAGGAAATAACGTCAAAATTGGCGCATTCACCGTGATTCGTAACAGCCAAATTGGGGACGGGGTCGAAATCCGTTCACATTGTATTCTTGACGGCGTAACGATTGGTGCAAATTGTATTATTGGTCCTTTTGCGCGCTTGCGCCCTGAAACGGTGTTGGCAGAAGGCGCACACATCGGCAATTTTGTCGAAGTGAAAAAAAGCTTCATCGGCACACAATCCAAAGTGAATCATCTCAGTTATATTGGTGATGCGGAAGTGGGCAGTAAGGTCAACATCGGCGCGGGCACAATTACCTGTAATTATGATGGCGTGAACAAATATAAAACCATTATTGGGGACGGCGCATTTATTGGCTCGGATACACAACTGGTTGCCCCAGTCAGTGTGGGTGCAGGCGCAACCATTGGTGCAGGCTCGACGATTACCCAAGACACGCCGCCTGATGCTTTAACTTTGAGCCGTACTCGTCAACAAACGGTTTATTCTTGGAAGTTGACCGAAAAGCCTAAAAAGTAAGTCGTTTTAAGACTCTCGTAACGCCTTGAAATATCTATTCTCATCACCCACGGGCTATTATGAACCGTGGGCGAAAAGCTGTGCTTCAAACAAATTAACCTATACGTAACACAGGTGTATAAGGTGATTGACGGGTTTGATCATGCTCCACCATGCGATAATGCACAAATGCTGCACTGTCTGCACAATGTAGAAAAGGATTACCTGCTACTTGTGCTGCTAAGCTGGTGACTTTTTCCACGCCATAATCGTGTCCGCTATACACCAAAGTCTCTGGTGATACCCGCGTCACCAAATCTTTTAAACTGTGAAATAATTGTGCCGCATCACCGCCCGGCAAGTCACAACGCCCGCAGCCATAAATAAACAAACTGTCCCCTGTAATAAGCCTTTCATCAAAATAATAGCAAACCGAGCCAGGGGTATGTCCTGGTGTAAACAACACCCGAATTGCTGTTTCTCCAAGCTGAATTACGTCATTATCTTGATGTAAAATTGCAGTTTTCGGTGCATTTCCCCAAAAAGCGGCTTCTGCTGCGGATAAATGTATTTTTGCTTCAGGATATGCGTCACGAATCATTGCTAAACCATTGATATGGTCATAATGACTATGTGTCAATAAAATATCCGTCAGTGTCAAAGCTTGTGTTTTCACAAAGTCGATAATTTCTGAAACATCCCATGCAGGATCAACCACCGCCGCACGTTTGCTGGCAGTGTCATAGAAAAAATGCACGAAATTATCCATTTTCCCCAATTCAAAAGATTTAATGCAGGTAGTTTTCATAAAAGAACCTCGGATGAATTTACAAAGGGCGGTAGTGCAAAAGGAGCAGTAATATTAAGATAACCTGAGTTCGGGATAAGAAAAGTTTTTAAGCAGTCTAGGAGTTACGCAGTTGAATCGGTAACTGTTTGATGTTACTAGAAACACGATTGTGCAGCGCACAATACTAACTCATTTGTAAACAAAAGAATTAGTGTTTCAACTGCGCAACTCCTACAGTCATAACTTAATGATGATATTAGCCTATTGTCTCGTTCCAACGCTCCAGCGGCGAGAATTTTACAAGCTTCTGCCGTACAAGGAGAGCATTATCGATTCAACTGCGTTATGCCTAGAACTATCACGCTTCAGGGTGGAATACGTTACGCTGTTCCACCCTACGACTCAATTTTATACTCTTTCTTATCCCGAACTCAGGTTAATGTTAAGCTAAGTTTGCGAGACTGAGCTGGTTGTGGCTGCGAATAAATTCGTACCTACAACCAGCTCTTTTGACAACATAAACGATTCAGAAGGTTTAATCATGAAAAAGTATTTTTCTCACGGGACTTATTTATGGATTTGCGGGCTATTGGTGATGTTATCAAGCACGCTGGCCTTTGCCGAGGCGCAAACTGCCAAAGCCTTGGTTGCACAGTTGTATAAGGCTTATGATTGGGAAACTCAAGCAAATCACGCGGCAAACCGCCGCACTTTGCTAGATGAATCTCGCGAAGTGCTGACACAGTATTTTGATAACAAATTAACGGGCTTAATCCTCAAAGATCGCGCTTGTGCCAAGAAAACCCAAGAAATTTGCCTGTTGGATTTCTCGCCAATTTGGGCATCACAAGACCCCAGCGTTCC
>JBDKHS010000145.1:0-4958 GCA_039797505.1 Pseudomonadota bacterium
CGGCAGCAATTTGTGGCTGAATGTCGTTTAAAGTCCACGCAAATGTCGTGAACACGCATAAACCTGAAGAATCCACCACCGAAGTGGCATCTTGGAAAGCCTTGGTTAATTCAGCTTTGCCTTCGCTGACCAGCGGGTCGGTTTTGAAGGGAATTCCCAACACTTCTGAGGCGATGGTGTAAGCGCGTAAATGGCAAGCCCCACGGTTGCTGGTGGCGTATGCCAGCCCAATACCCTGAATGGCGCGTGCATCATACGCAGGGAATTCTTGACCTTTGACCGTCATTGAGAGTTCAGGGCGACCGTATTTTTCACACATACGCTTTGAACCCATGCCAATATCCCGCCCAAAACCTTCGCCCTTAGCGGTCCATTCTGCCAAAGTGGTTAAAGCTTCGGCTGAGCCAAATTTCAATTCCAGCCCGCCCGTGTGTTCCTTGGTAATCACCCCTTCTTCATACATTTCCATCGCGGCGGCAACGGTTGCCCCAAAAGAAATCGGGTCCATGCCGTCTTCATTACACAAGAAATTCACATACGTTAAGGCATCTAAATCAGAAACCCCAGTGTCAGAACCCAAAGCCCACGCCGCTTCATATTCCAAGCCGCCTGACGCGCCCCAGTATTGGGGATTGGTCTTAATGGAATAATGTCCTTGATCAATCGTAGAAATGCGCCCACAGGCAATGGTGCATCCAAAACAGGCGGCATTGGTCACTAAATTCGGTTTGCCGTCGCCCGCACGCGGTTCGTGCATCGCTTCACCCGAAATTTTACCCGCATTTTCAAACTGCACTTCACGCCAGTTACGGGTTGGCATTGCGCCCATTTCATTAATAACATTCATTAATACTTGCGTGCCGTATTTTGGCAAGCCTGCCCCTGTGACTGCGTTGTCACGCAATACTTCTTTACCCTTGCGGGTGGCATCCATAAAAGCTTTTGGATCACGAATATTGCCCACGCCTTTCGTGCCGCGCACTGCCACTGCTTTGAGATTTTTTGATCCCATCACCGTGCCCACGCCAGAACGTCCCGCAGCGCGGTGTAAGTCATTGACGATACAGGCGAATAATGCGCCATTTTCACCCGTGCGCCCAATAATTGCCGTCCGAATTAAGGGGTCGTGGTGTTTTTTGTGAATCCATTCATCGGCAGCCCACACGGTTTGCCCCCACATTTCATCAGCGGGCAATAATTGGGCTTGGTCGTTTTCTAAATATAAATACACAGGCGTTGGGGCTTTGCCTTCAAAAATAATCATGTCCCAACCCGCATTCTTAATCTCTGCGCCAATAAAGCCGCCTGAGTTCGAGCATGCAATTGCGCCCGTCAGCGGACTTTTGGTGACGACTGAATAACGTCCACCTGTGGATGCCATCGTGCCTGTTAAAGGCCCTGTAACCATAATCAGCTTGTTTTCAGGGGACAGTGCGTCTACTTTGGGGTCGATTTCTTCAACCAAGTATTTGCTGGCTAAGCCGCGTTGTCCTAAATATTGTTGCGCCCATTCCATATTCAGTGGTTCGGGTTGACACGTTCCCGTGCTCAAATTCACCCGTAAAACTCGTTTTGTCCATGACATGACATAGTCCTCCTAAAATTTGCTTAGCCTGCGTGATGTTGAGTCGCGGTTTTTGCTGCCCATTGGCGCATTTTTTCTAATCCCGTCCAGTTGGCATCCACATAGGTGATGGCTTGGGTGGGGCAGGCACTGGCGCAAGCAGGATCGCCGCCGCATAAGTCGCATTTCATCACTTTGCCAGAATCTTGGTTGTAATTGATTGTGCCGAAAGGACAGGCAATGGTGCACACTTTGCAGCCGACACAGATCGCACTGAGCACATCTTTTGCGCCTGTGAGTTTGTTTAATTGAATCGCATCGACGGGACAAGCATGTAAGCACCATGCTTCTGCGCATTGGGTGCAGGTGTAGGGGACAAAATGCCCTTCATGGTGAAAATTGAAAACTTTAATGCGGGATTTGGAGGGATTAAACACGCCTTCGTGTTCGTATGAGCACGCCATTTCACATTGTAAACAGCCGGTGCATTTTTGCGGATCGATATGCAAAGAACGTTGCATGTCAGTGATCTCCTTGGTTGGTATTATTATGTAATGTGTTGAATGAGAACATCAGTGCAGCATGAAATTTTTAATGACGCGCCTAAAATGGTTAGACATAAACCATAACTCAATTTCAACGTATGGGGGAACGAAGTGCGCATTTCTAACTGAGTCTAGCAAAGTTTAGACCTTACGCTTATTTTTCGAGCACAAACTGAATTAGCAGTGCGAAAGTTATAAGGATTACTTGAATTTGGACTCATAGGATTCGCGAGCTTTCAGAACTAAAATATAGTAATTCCAAAATCTTAGCTGTTAATTCTGATAAATTTAGATAATGATGTAAATCCCAATGTTGACACAGCAGTTATTTGTCATGACGACTGAATGGAATGGATTTAAAAAACATTTTAGAGATAAACTGTTCCAAATTCGCAACGCTATGTGACACCCTTGATTCAGTTAATTTTCAGGGAGAATTGGCAGGCACAAAGTGACTGTCGTGCCTTGCTGTATTTCGCTGCTCACTCGAATTGTACCGTGCAATCCCGTGACCAATTGTTTAACGACACTTAATCCTATCCCTGTGCCATCGAAAAGACGCGTATCACCTTCACTGCCTTGTTTAAATTCTTCAAAAATAAACGGTAAAAAATCTGTGCTAATGCCGATGCCTTGGTCTTTAATGCTGAGATGAAGTGCTGAATCCCTTAATTGCATATCGACAGTAATTTTTCCTGAGTGGCTAAATTTTATCGCATTATCTAATAAATTTTTTAAGATGCACTCCAGCACTGCGGCGGGCAGCATCACGTTAATTTCTTCTGGATGATGTGTGCAATACAGTTGTAAATTCTTACCTTCGACCTGCGCACGCAATTGATAGCACTTAATCAAACGTTTTAACATCTCCAACAAATCAATGGCTGTATCACTGCGGAAGTCTACTTGGGAATTTCCAATTTGGGTAAGTTCTAATAAATTATCCAAAGTTTGCATTAAACGCTCGCCACTGCTTTGAATAATATTCAAATATTTTTTTAAATCTGAATCTTCGGCGATTTCTGCATTAATTAAATCCGTGCATCCTAAAATTCCATTCATGGGCGTGCGGAATTCATGACTCATACGTCTCAAAAATTGTGCTTTTAGATGTTCTAATTCTTCGCGTTTGGTAATATCAACATTACTGGAACGTACTCCCTGAAACTCACCTTCATAACTGAACATGCGGCTACACACATGATTAATCCAACGGATTTCCCCTGATTTATTGACAATACGAATCACTAAAGACTCCGACTCTCCTCTGTTGTGAAACATGTGATCAGTATGCTGTTTCCAAAGCGGCAAATCTTCGGGATAAATTAACATCTCCATTTGTTTGGGATTTTGATAGAAGTTTTCGGGCGTGTATCCTGTAATAGTTTTGCAATAGGGCGAGACATATTCGTAGTGACCTTTAGGATTCCGTAAATAGAGGAATTCTTGTCCAAAATCAGTTAAGGCACGAAACAAATTATTTTGCTCGGCTAAATTACGTTTCAAGATTGCAATCTTTGCGATGGCAAGTCCGATAATAATCGCAAGCAAGCTCGGCACAATGGTGAATTGCAGTTTAAATTCTTTAAGGATAAAAGCGACTTGTAACAGGAAAAAAAACCAGACCACAACAAAAGTTAGAAATATCGATTTGAAATAAATACGGAAGTATGACTTGGTGGTCATGGGGATGCTTACCAGAATGAAAGTAAGAAAGCTGACTTGAAATTTTAAATCAATAGATAAAATAAAACCACAGCCCATCTAATCCTAGATGTGACTGTGGTTCGACAATAAAGGGTAGCCGTAAAACCGCCCTTTAACCTCGCACCTTTGATAAAAAGGTTTTGCAAAAAACGTTATAACACAAAACTGTTAGCAATTGCCATGAGGGCGACAATCAAAAGAATAGTCCACCAGCTAACGCGGTCTGTCAGTGCGAATTGCACAGGGTCATCTGCCATTTGTCCACGCCGCGCCAAAAACCAGACACGGGTAATCCAATAGAGCAAGGCAGGGCAAATTAACCACAGAATAAAGGGGCTCTTATACAGCACACGGGTCGCGTCGCTTTGAATGTATAAGGAGAAAACTAAAACGGCTAGATAGCCACTGGTCGGTCCTACACTGGCAACCATATCAATGTCATCAATCACATAGTTACGGTTTTTAATTTCTTTTTGTTCGTTGAGCTGTAACAATTCGACGTAACGCTTCAAAAACGCCAAGCTCATAAAGATAAACATCGAAAATGCGAGCAACCACGAGGAAATTTCTACATGGGCTGCAATGCCGCCTGCAATAATGCGGTGGGTGTATAATCCTGCAAGCACAATCACGTCAAGCACAACTTTACGTTTCAGGTAGAAAGAATACACCAGCGTGAATACTAAGTACAGTAACAGCACCCAGCCAAAACGACTGTGTATCCCTAAGAAAGCGATACTCATACTTAAAACCACCAGCCCCACAAAGAGTAATAACCCTAATTCCAGCGGGAGCAAACCTGCGGCAAAGGGGCGATTCTTTTTGGTTTTGTGGGCGCGATCCGCACTCAAGTCTAATAAATCATTGAGCACATAACCTGCTGAGGCTGCTAGACTAAATGCAATAAATGCCCAGCCTACCGCCCATAATTTATCCCCAATTAATAACTGATGCGCCAAAAACAGCGGTACAAAAATTAAACTATTTTTTACCCATTGATGGGGGCGCAAAGCCTTCAGCCACGTTTTTAACGTGGGGCGTGGCGCAATAAACACGCGCTCGGAAGGTGTGGGCACTACGGCACTTAATTGGGCACTGGGGGCGACTAAATAGGCATGACGCGCTGCTTTGAAAATCGGTAT
>JBDKHS010000146.1:0-2902 GCA_039797505.1 Pseudomonadota bacterium
TTGGTTACTGGTATATTGTGAAATCAAGCTGTTACGCAATACCCGCAACATCCGCGTTTTAATCCCCTGTTTCACGCTCCAAAACAGCGGCTCAAAAATTGAATCGATGCGCTGCCAGAAATGCTTGTCGGTGAGATGATAACGCCATTCATTGCCCAGCAATTTATCAAACAAATCAGACCATTCTTTCGCCAAGAATGTGGGCACATGCACGCCATTGGTCACGTAACTCATGGGATTATCTTTGGGGGAAATTTGCGCCCAGTATTTCGCACAGATTTCGGAAGACACCCCGCCATGAATACGACTCACGCCGTTCATTTTCCGTGAGCCGTGAATGGCTAAGGTGGTCATATTGAAATCTTGGTGGTCGTGCGGCAAGCGTCCCAAACTGAGCAATTCATCCGCAGAAATATGCAGTTCGTGGGCAAAACTGCCCAAATAATGCAAAAACACATCGGGGGAGAAATGATCATGTCCTGCGGGAACGGGGGTGTGCGTGGTGAACACGGTGCTGGCGGCGATGGTTTCCAGCGCGTCGGCAAAGGCATAGCCTGCGGCAATTTTTTCACGCAAACGTTCCAACACTAAAAACGCAGCATGACCTTCATTCATGTGCCACACCGTGGGATTTAGCCCCAAACGGCGCAACACTTTGACCCCTGCAATCCCCAAAATGATTTCTTGTTTAATCCGCATGTGCTGATCACCGCCGTACAACTGATTGGTGATTTCGCGATCTTCGGGAGAATTTTGTTCCAGCGCAGTGTCGAGTAAATACAGGCGAATATGTCCGATTTTTACCTGCCATGCTTTCACAAATACGTCTTTATTAGCGATATTGACTGAAACCACTAAAAGCTCGCCATTTTCATCAAGCACGGGGCTGATCGGCGAGTGCAGCGGGTTCATGGTGATGTGGGTGACAATTTGCGTGCCTTCGCTGTCAATCAATTGGGAAAAATAGCCCATGTGATAATATAGCCCCACCCCAATGAAAGGCAGGCGTAAATCGCTGGCGGTTTTGCAATGATCGCCTGCTAAAATACCTAAACCGCCTGAATACACGGGCAAGCTTTCGTGAAAGCCATATTCTGCACAGAAATAGGCAATTAAATCGTCATCAGCCAATTGCTTTGCTGCGCCGTGACGTTCGTGGGAATTTTGATAGTGATCGTAGGCAGCCAAAACTTGGCGATAAGCGTCCATGAAAAACGGATCATCGAGTGCATTGCGTAAACGCTGCTGTTCGATATTGCGTAAAAATAATTTAGGACTGTGTCCCACTTGTATCCATAATTTGCTATCTAAACGCTTAAATAATCCCCGTGTGGGCGCATCCCAGCTATACCATAAATTTTGAGCAAGTTCTTCCAAACGTTGAAGTTCTGCGGGGATGGTGGGTAATACTTCCAGTTCAAAGAGTTGTGCGGGCATGATGATTATAAACGCCAAAGGGTAGAAAAATATGATGGGCAAGCTTAGCAAACTCTGCTAGGGCGTGTCATCAAATAAACCTTGACTGCGCCCCCAAGCGTTGCTTCACTGCCATTAAGTTAAGCGTGGAGTTTTGTATAACACGGGGATGCAAGGACTCAAGACCTGCCAGGTTTTAAAAATCTAGCAGGTCTCATGCTCGATTTAAGTCTTACTTCTCCCTTGAATTATGCTTAACTTAATGGCAGTGACACGGCAGGCAGTGAATCCCTGTCTAAAGCTAACCCACACTTTCTCTTTAGCGTTTCCTACGAATGACCACATCTCATCACATTCTAAACACAACTTCCCTTTTTTTTACAGGCTGTGGTTCTAAGCCTTGTTTCTCGTACAAACGGTTTACATAACGCTAATGAGTTAGTATTGTGCACTGCACAATCATGTTTCTAGTAAAATCAAACAGTTACCGATTCAACTGCGTAACTCCTATACTTAAAAGAAATTATTGAATTGATTAAAAAGCGCGAACCCTCCTAATTTTCTATGAAACCCACCACCAACACCCGCGACAAACTACTCGATGTCGCTTTTGAAGAATTTTACACCCACGGCTACAGTGCCACGGGCTTAAACACCATCTTAGAAAAAGCCAGCCTGCACAAAGGCTCGTTGTATCACTTTTTCTCCTCCAAAAAAGAACTAGCCCTTGCGGTCATCAACGAAAAAATCGCCGACCGCTTTGAAGAACGTTACGCAGAAATTGCACAAACCGAAAAACCCTTATAAAACCTCTTTGAGTTCACCGCCAACCCCCTGAATTTCGACCTCAAATGCGGCTGCCCCTTGGGGAAATTAGTCCAAGAATTAGCCAGCCTCGACAGCGAGTTTCGCGAAGCCCTCGCCAAAGTCTACTTAGGCTATGAAAGCTATATCGAATAAGTGCTTATTCAAGCCATGCGTGTTGGAGAACACCAAAAAACTCGCCACTTTATCTCGTTCCAAGGCTCTCATATTGAAACGAGATAACAGTTAATCCAATAAAGAAAGGGGTAGCCTTCAGTTTTTTAAATTAATGCCCTTGCTGTTGCAAGGCAGCAATACGGTCTTCCAAATGGGGGTGGCTCATAAACAATTCCATAATCCCCCCTTTTTTTGCCCCTGCAATGCCCAGCGCAGTCATTTGGGCAGGCAATTCACCTGCTTGTGACATTTGCAAACGTTGCAAAGCACGAATCATCTTATTTGCACCCACCAAATGTGCAGCACCTGCGTCAGCACGGTATTCACGTTTACGCGAGAACCACATCACAATCATGCTTGCGAGAATGCCGAATAGAATTTCTGCAATAAAACTGGTGATATAGTAGGCAAAACCCACGTTGCCACTTTGATTTTCTTCATTGCTGTTAGAAGAGAAGGCTTTGTCCACCATGTAGCCCACGATTTTAGAAATGAAAATCACGAA
>JBDKHS010000147.1:0-7715 GCA_039797505.1 Pseudomonadota bacterium
ATCAATATGAATTGCGCACCCCTGAAAAAATCAAAGTGGGCTTAAAGAAGCCCCTAAATCCCCTAAAGGGGACTTTAAACAAAGACTTGTTTATCTTTAGCCCCCTTTAGGGGGTTGGGGGCTTTCTTTAAAGCAATTTTGGGACTCTCCTCCGCCTTACCCTACGAAAAAACACCAGTTTACCTTCCGTCCCGCCCATAAAACCGACTTAAATGCCGCAATTGTTCCACATGTTCAGGCAATAATTGCGACCATGAAAACCGCCATTCCCAATTACCTTTCACCGTGCCCGGCAAATTCATGCGATGGCTGCCATCTAGGCTTAAAATATCCTGCATCGGAATCATCACCAATTTTGCCACCGATGCAAATCCTAACTCGATTAATTTCCACGGCATCTGATGCGCTTCCGCATGAGCGTATTCCAGCGCGTAAGCTTGCACCGTCGGACTCAGTAAATGAAACCAGCCCAGCGTGGTGTCATTGTCATGCGTTCCCGTATACACCACGCCATTGGGTTCATGATTGTGGGGCAAATAAGGATTTGAAGCGTCGCTGTCAAAGGCAAACTGCAAAATTTTCATCCCAGGAAAATGATATTTATGGCGCAGAGCTTCCACTTCAGGGGTGATGACCCCTAAATCTTCCGCCACCACTGGCAAATGCAATTGCGGCAAGAGCGCATCAAACAAGGCTTCACCTGCCACTTTGACCCATTCGCCATGCTCAGCGGTTTTTTCTGTTGCGGGAATTGTCCAGCAGGCTTCAAAGCCGCGAAAATGGTCGATACGAATCACATCAAATAATAATTCAGCGGTTTTTAAACGTTGCAGCCACCACGCAAAATTATCCGCTTGCAACTTATCCCAATCATACAAAGGATTGCCCCAACGCTGTCCCGTCGCTGAGAAATAATCAGGGGGCACGCCCGCCACAACGCTGGGTCTGCCGTGTTCATCCAGTAGAAAATAGCCCCGATTCGCCCACACGTCCGCGCTGTCTTCTGCCACAAAAATCGGCATATCACCAAATAAAAACACGCCTTTAGCATTGGCATAAGCTTTCAAAGCAAGCCATTGTTGAAAGAAAATAAACTGCCCAAATTTTTGTTCGAGAATCATTTCCGTAAACTCAAGCCGCGCTTGTTGCAAGGCAGATGCTTGATAATTACGATGTTCTGGCAACCATTCCCACCAAGCCGCCTGCTGATAATGGCGTTTCAAGGTATGAAATAAGGCGTAATCATCTAACCAATGCGCTTGTTGCGCGCAAAATTCTTGAAAGGCTTGCTGTTCTGCCAAAGTCGCCACTTGCTTGAAGCCGTGATACGCCTGCGCCAGTCGTTGTAAGCGTTGACAACGCTGTTCGCCCACCGACTCGGGCGCGATTTCGAGTGGGGCTAACCAGCCTTTTTCTTCCAAGGCAGTTAAATCCACCAACAATAAATTGCCCGCATGACTGGATTGACATTGATAGGGCGAAAGTTCGCTGTGCGGTGGATTCAGTGGCAACACCTGCCACACGCTCAAACCACTTGCGGCAAGAAAATCTACAAAACGATACGCTTGCGCGCCAAAATCGCCATTGCCCAAAGTGCCAGGCAAAGAAGTCGGATGTAATAACACCCCTGCACGGCGTTGACTAAAAAACTCAGTTTGCATTATTTATCCTCATGACTCTTGCGCATCGTGCCCACGCTTGCCGCATTATCACTGCCCGCACTCAAGGCGTGGGCGAGATTTTCAGGAATGGGCTGCTGTAATTCATGATATAAATTTGCAAGATGTAAACGGTATAACTGATCAAAATCACGCACGCTGTCGGCGGGATTGTAATCCCCAAACCACCAAAACCAATCTGAACCTTCACAAATCGCAAGCTGGCGCGTGGCGCGTTGTTGTTGCGCAGATGATAACTGATGGATATTTTTGTCATAAACCTGCTTGGCTTCAATCAACATATCCCAGCCGCGATTTTTGTCTTTGTCCCCAATCCATGTGGAAAATGTGCCATACACCCAACTGCCTGCCACAATATTTGCAAGTTCGGTGGCGGGTAATTCACTGCATTCACTAAAAGTGCTTAAGCATACATGCGGATTTTCCGCCAAGCGTGCGTATAAAGTGCTCAAAAAATAGTAAGCATTTTCAGGATAATACTCCCAGGCATTTTCCCCATCCAAAATAATCGACACCACTTTTGCATCGCTGCGGGCAAGTGTTTCCAATTGCGCAATGAGATGATTGACCGCATCATCAGCGTGCCATTTGGCAAATTGAAAACCAATTAAATCAGAAAGATGGTCACTGCGGAAAAAACAGCGCGTGCTTTGCTGTGGCAAATGAAACGGCTGGTGTGTGCTTTTTGAATCCTGCCCCAAACGTTGCAAGCTGTTACGCAATACATTTTCACCGCTTGCCACCCAGCGCAAACCAAACTCGTTCAATAAACGCACGGTTTCAGTGCTTACCCCGCCTTCGGAAGCCCAACAACCTTGGGGTTTAAATCCAAAATACTGCTCGAATATTTCGATGCCACGCTGAATATGCCACCGCGCCCGCGCCTCGCCATCGGGATAATCCGCATGTTCTGGCAAGGCAAGGTTAGGCTGAGTTTCACGCGCCACTTGCAAATCCAGCAATAATGGCAAAATCGGATGCGCATAAGGCGTGAATGACAATTCAACTTGTCCAGTTTTGGTAAGTGCTTGATAACGCGGAATAATACTGCTTAATAATTCGCCAATAATTTGTAACAATTGTTGCCGATCCGCATGGTCAAAATGGCGGGCTTTTTCCATTAAAGTTTGGACGCGTGCATCTTGACGGCGCACGGTTTCCCCTAGCCATGCCAAGTGATACCACATCACCAAATCGGTGTAATATTGTTGATTGGCATAGGCCTGTGTTTCTGGATTTTTTTGCGCCCATTCCCCAATTTTGACTAAAGCATGATAGGGTTCAAAACGCTCGATTAAACGTTGCCGATTGGCACGCATACACTGCGTTAATAAATCGATTTCTACTTCGTCAGTGACCAAGGCGGCTAATAAGGGATCGCGCAGGGCGGTGGCATGTTCAAAGTAATCCTGAATTTGTTGAACATAATCATCGATTTGCTCTAACAAAGTCGGCACAAAATTAATCACCGCCCGCGCAGCAGGCACGGCTTCGAGATATGCTGCCATATCAACATAATCTTTGATACCGTGTAAATACACCCACGGCAATTGATATTCACCTGTGCGCAAATCCCAATAAACGGGCTGGTGCATGTGCCAACACAGCACCACCTTCAGCGGTGGCTTAACGGGCATGGTGTAAGTCCTGTCCTAACATGTCGGGAGTCACCAATACCACCCCGTTGGTACTCATATCAAAACGTTTGCGATCTTCCACAGGGTCAAAACCAATAATTGTATTTGGAGGCACAGCACAACCTTTGTCAATCACCGCTCGCCGAATTTTACAATGTCGTCCAATTTCCACATCGGGCAAAATCACGCTGTCTTCAATTTCGCTGTAAGAATGCACATTGACATTGGAAAACAGCAAAGAACGTGAAACTTTCGCACCTGAAATAATGCAGCCGCCCGACACCATGGAATCAATTGCCATACCACGCCTGTCATCATCATTGAAAATAAATTTTGCAGGCGGAAGCTGTTCTTGATAAGTCCAAATTGGCCAAACCTTGTCGTAAATATTGAGTTCGGGAGTAACGGAAATCAGTTCCATATTGGCTTCCCAAAACGCATCCACCGTGCCCACATCGCGCCAATAGGCTTTTTTCTCTTCTTCACCTCGGAAAGGATAGGCAAATACGCGACAATTTTTAATTGCGTTGGGAATAATGTCTTTGCCAAAGTCGTGATCGGAGTTTTCTAATTGCGCATCAGCAACCAGTTGATCATATAAAAATTGTTTACTGAAAACATAAATGCCCATTGAAGCTAAAGCTTGTTTGGGGTTGCTGGGTAAGGGTTCGGGATTGGCGGGTTTTTCGGTGAAACGTAAAATACGCCCTTCGCTGCTAACGCCCATCACCCCAAAACTACGCGCTGTTTCCAAGGGCACTTCTAAACAGCCAACGGTCATATCGGCTTTACTTTCAACGTGGTAGGCAAGCATCGGGCCGTAGTCCATTTTGTAAATATGGTCGCCTGCCAAAATCAGCACATATTCAGGTTCGTGACTGCGAATAATATCTAAATTTTGATACACCGCATCGGCTGTGCCTAAATACCAAGAGGATTCAGAAAGCCGTTGCTGTGCGGGTAATAATTCTACAAATTCGCCGAATTCACCGCGTAAGAATCCCCAGCCTTTTTGAATGTGACGGATCAGCGAGTGCGCTTTGTATTGAGTAATGACCCCAATTCTCCGAATGCCTGAATTAATACAATTTGACAGGGGAAAATCAATAATTCTAAATTTTCCGCCAAAGGGAACGGCGGGTTTTGCGCGCCAATCGGTGAGTTTTTGTAAACGTCCTCCTCTGCCCCCTGCGAGAATTAACGCTAAAGTATCGCGGGTTAAACGACTGACAAAACGTGTCGTGTTATCAATTTGCATGGTTTTTAACTCTTTTTATGGATATTGGTGGTTTTTATGAAGATTAAAACAAGCCCCTAAATCCCCTAAAGGGGACTTTAAACAGAGATAATTATTTGTGTTTAGCCCCCTTTAGGGGGTTGGGGGCGCAGTAAAACGAGACTTATTTTTAATTATATTAAACTCAATCACAAAGTGCGATGTACTCCCGCATTATTCCACAGCGTATCCTTAATGAATGCGGTAAAATGAATCTTCTATTTTATGCGCGATCTCATCGACATAATGCACTTTATTCCCTCACTTTGCTGAATAGTCATGAACTTATCAACTGAATTAAATTTTTCCCATGTGTCTATCCCTCAGCTCAGCGGCAAAATTCGCAGTTGTGCGGAAGATTTTCAGGTTGATGAAACTTTAGCTTTTATCCCTGAAGGGCTTGGGGAACATGTGCTGCTACAAATTCGCAAACGTCACTGTAATACGGATTGGGTGGCGCAACAATTAAGTAAGTTTTGTGGCGTGCCGCCTTTAGATGTCAGTTATGCGGGTTTGAAAGACCGTCATGCAGTCACCACCCAATGGTTTAGTGTGCGTTTGGCGAATAAGCCTGAACCCGATTGGAGTGCATTTAACAATGATGAATATACGGTGTTACAAAGCGTGCGTCATCTGCGTAAATTGCGACGCGGCGCATTAAAAAGCAATCGTTTTCGTTTGGTGGTGCGCGAGATTCAGGGCGAAGTTGCGGAATTGGAAACCGCTTTGCAGCGGGTGAAAGTGCAAGGCGTGCCCAATTATTTTGGCGAGCAACGTTTTGGCTATAGCAATTTATCCAAAGCACAAGCCTTGTTTGCAGGACAATTACGTCGCTGTAGTACCCAGCAAAAAGGTTTATATTTGTCGGCGGCGCGTTCATTTTTATTCAACCATATTTTATCAAAGCGCATTGATGAACAGAATTGGAATCAAGTGATTGCAGGTGATGTATTGCAATTATCAGGGACGCATAGTGTATTTTGTTGTGAACAGCCTGATGCTGAACTTCAAGCCCGTGCTAAAACAGGTGATTTGAGTCCCACTGCGCCACTGTGGGGTGTGGGGGCAAGCATGAGTCAGGGCGAGGCTTTGGCGTTGGAACAGGCGGTATTAAGCCAATATCCCACATGGTGCGAAGGTTTAGTGAGCGCAGGCATGACGCAAGAACGGCGGGCTTTACGCTTGTTTATGCAGGATTTTTCGTGGGAATGGCTGGACTCAGAAAGCATGGTTTTGAACTTTGAATTGGGTACGGGCAGTTATGCCACGATGGTGTTGCGAGAGCTATTAAATGTGTCTGAACCTGAGAGTTCAAGTTTTAAGCCGTCTGAAGCATAATTCACACATAAAGAAGCCCCTAAATCCCCTGAAGGGGACTTTAAACATTTAAATTATTTGTATTTAGCCCCCTTTAGGGGATTAGGGGCTTCTTTAAAGATTTTTAAACACGCTACTTTTTGTTAAAACTTAATTGATGACACGCCCTAATAAACATATTTTATCTTTACATTGGGTGATGACAGATGCGAGTTCCACCATACAAATGAGTCCGTTAAAACAACTTTCTTTTGCGCCCTAAACCCCAAGGAAAAGCTCATGAAATTTATTCACGCAGCCGACATTCATTTAGACAGCCCTTTGCGTGGGCTTGCCCGTTATGAAGGCGCACCTGTTGAACAAATGCAAAGTGCCACCCGCCGCGCTTTTGTGAATTTAATCGATTTGGCTTGTGAAGAAGCCGTCGATTTTATGATTTTGGCGGGCGATTTATATGATATGGATTGGAAAGATTACAACACGGGTTTATTTTTTAATCAGCAAATGAATCGCCTCAATCAAGCAGGCATTGCGGTGTATTTATTACGCGGCAATCACGATGCTGAAAATTTAATGACTAAGCAATTGCGCCTGCCTGACAACGTGCATGTTTTCAGTGCGCAACAGCCTGAAACTTTTGTGATTGACGCGTTGGGCGTGGCCTTGCATGGACAAAGTTTTGCGGGGCGTGCGGTCACTGAAGATTTGAGTGAAGCCTATCCGCCTGCCTTGGCAGGTTTGTTTAATATTGGGGTGTTGCACACGTCGTTAAATGGACGCGAAGGGCATCAAACTTACGCGCCTTGCACTTTGTCGGGTTTGTTAATGCATGCTTATGATTATTGGGCTTTGGGGCATGTGCACAAACGCGAAGTGTTGAATGAACAGCCTTATGTGGTGTTCGCAGGCAATTTACAGGGGCGACATGCACGGGAAACGGGGGCAAAAAGTTGTACTTTGGTTGAAGTGCAAGGCAAGGAAATCAGCCTTCGTACCTGCGAAGTCGATGTGTTGCGCTGGGAAGTTTTAGAATTAGATGCCCGTGAATTGCAGCAATTGGAAGAATTACTGGATCAAGCGGATGTTGCGGTGACTCAAGCCTTGCAACAAGCGGAAGAACGACCTTTGGCAGTGCGTTTTGTGGTGACGGGACGCAGTGTTTTACATTCGGAATTACACAGCCAGTTTGAACAATGGAGCAATGATTTACGCGCCACGATTAATAATGCCAGTTTTGGAAAGGCTTGGGTGGAAAAAATCCAGCTCAAAACTCAGCCGATGCGTGATAATTTGCCGCTCGAAGGACCACTAACTGAATTGTTTGAAATTTTACGCGCCTTGCCCGACAACGAGACGGAATTGCAAAAGTTGGGCGAAGAGTTCAAAGCATTAAAGCAGGCATTGCCCAGCGAATTGCGGACTCGTGAGGAAGGTTTCGACCCTGAAAGTCCAGAAACCATTAAAAACTTATTACCACAGGTGGAAGAGTTATTACTGGGACGGTTGTCGGCTTGATAATGTGCTTAAACTCCTTCTAAACCTACTTAGAATTTCAGAAAGTTAGGCAGTTTGTATCTAATAAAATATAGAACCTATTTGGAATCTTAGTTTTAAACTAAGCCGTCTAGGTTGGGTTGCAAATGGCAACCTAGCCTTAACCCTAACCTGAGTTCGGGATAAGAAAGAGTAGAAAATTGAGTCGTAGGGTGGAATAGCGTAGCGTATTCCACCAAGAAAGGTGATAACGCTAGGCATGACGCAGTTGAATCGATAAGAGCTTCATTGTACGGCAGAAGCTTGTAAAAT
>JBDKHS010000148.1:0-5498 GCA_039797505.1 Pseudomonadota bacterium
CAGAAGCTAATAAAGTCTCACATTCCGTTTCCGGGCAGGCAACCACATATTCTTTATCTAAAATACGCAAGCTCACAGGCTTGGTATTGCTGTTACTCATGCGATGTTGCTGACTCATATATTAGTTTCCATTGCTTTCAAACGGGCGATCATCGCTTCAATACGTGTGCGTGCCAAAGCAGTTTTTTCTAGCAAACTGTCGCGCTCGGATAATAAACTGCTTTGGGATTCACGCAACGCCCGATTTTCAACTGCCAGTTGTTCGCAGGTATGAATCAGGGCATCAATTTTTGTTTCTAAGGTTTGTAATTCGCTGAGTTCCATCGTGAAATCTTAATTATTGAACCTAGGGCTGAGGAGACACGGGAGGCGTTTTCCCGGTCTTAGCTTTCAAATCGTCAAATAAATCGGCTTCTTCGTTTTTGACTTGCGGTGGTGTGCCATCGTAAACCAAATATTCACGGCTTTGCAAATAAGCATCACGGATATAAGAATATTCATCGATTGCCGCTGCGTCTACCACTTTTTGCACGTCTAACAATTGGGCGCGTACATCAATCACCTTGAGTGTATTTGTACTCCAGTAGAAACGCCGCACATCTGCATTGTCAGTGTAATAAATCCGAGGATCGGTGAAGAAATCACCCACACGTCCTGCAACATCTCGAAAATTACTGGGGCCAAAGAAGGGTAAAACCACATAAGGCCCTTGAGGTATACCCCAATAACCTAAAGTTTGTCCAAAATCTTCGTGATGTTTAGGCATTCCCAAAGAGGTCGAAATATCTAAAATACCTAATAAACCTGCAGTGGTATTGACTAAAAAACGTCCCGAATCAGAAATCACTTGTGAAAATTTGAGCTGTAATAAATCATTGACGATGACAACAACGTCATCTAAGTTACTGAAAAAATTACTAATTCCTGTGCGTGCGGGACTGGGTAAGACAGTTTTGTAGCTTTCTGCTAAGGGTTTTAAAACCAGTTGATCCATGTCGCCATTAAACGCGTAAATACCACGGTTAAGGGGTTCAAGCGGATCAGCTTGGTGTGTGGTCGTTGCACAACCTGAAAGGAATCCTAACAGGCTCATACTAAATAAAACTTTAGGGAGTGTCATTGATATGTTTAGATATGAAAAAGGAAGCTTTGATTTAGTGTGCAAGCATAGAACATCACACAGGATAAATCTAGCCATTTTATGGATGCTTGGGGTTTGCTAGAAATATTAAGGGGCTAGAGGTTACACCTGCCCCCACTATTTCAGATGAAACAAGCGAACTACAGGGGGCAGGGTGTTTAATTTTTAGGGACGTGGCGCGGGTGCAGCTGTATTTGCGGCGGGCGCAGCAGGGACTGAAATAATAATTCGATCCCGATTTTTCGCAATAATGCTTGCACCGATGCCCGCAACTTGATCTAAGTCTTCAACTTTTTTGAAGGGACCATGTTCTGTGCGATATTTAACAATTGCGGCTGCTTTTTTCTCACCCACACTTTCCAGACCACGATCCAAAGTGGCTGCATCAGCGGTATTAATATCCACTTTTTCGACAGCAGGTTCAGCGGCTTTTTCGACAGCAGGTTCTGCGGCATACAAACTACAAGATAATAAACTCGCAAAACCCAGCGCAAATAATTTCTTCAACATTCTAAAATCTCCTTGATGGTTATAGTGACTACAAAATTGGCACTATAATTTATCATGTAATAGGGGATTTTACATCTACCTTATGCACGGAAATTAAGGATGTTAAATTCTCATTGCACGAAATCAGATAGATGCTTTTTAGCTTGCTTAGATATTAAAAAAATTGTTTCAACTAATTAAGTTAATTAAGAAGATAATTTTATCTAAAACTGAGGGGATATATACAGGGAAAATGACAGGAGGGCACTAATTTTATTCAAAATTATTGGTGCCGATGAGGGGAATCGAACCTCTGACCTACTGATTACGAATCAGTTGCTCTACCGACTGAGCTACATCGGCACACTCTTTTGAAGTCGCGTATTATATGGCTTTTTCTTTTTCGACGCAACTAACATCTTCTTCTTAAGAATCCTTCAAAACCTCCTTGCGTAGAATATCAACTTGTTCTACAAGCTTATTCAGCCTCTACTTTTCTACTGCAAAATCAAATACCTGTTGTCTCATTCCAACGCTCCAGCGTTGGAATGACGACCTCATCGCTCCATCGGCGAGTATTTTACAAGCATCTACCGTACAAGGAGGGTCTTATCGATTCAACTGCGTCATGCCTAGGGCGTGTCATCAATTAAGTGAAGTGGTCTGTTTCATCGGCGTGTAGCGCGGATTTAAATCTGAAACTGCGCCCCCAACCCCCTAAAGGGGGCTAAATACAAATAATTTAAATGTTTAAAGTCCCCTTTAGAGGATTTAGGGACTTCTTTAGCGGTTAATGCATATTTGATGACACGCCCTAGCGTTCTCACCTTTCTTGGTGGAATACGCTACGCTATTCCACCCTACTACGACTACTACCACCAAATTTTCTACTCTTTCTTATCCCGAACTCAGGTTAGTTTAATATCACTGCCTCTTTAAGGATTACCGAATTCTGTAAATCCTGATTCTAACAATCCTAGTCACTTTCAGCTTAAGCATAGAATCCCATCTCAAACCGCTGTATGATTCTGCCATTCCTGTTTTAGCCACGATAGAAATCCGCCCATGTCCATCTCAATCGACGATATTGAACGCCGTCCGCTGCACCAATTCACCGAGCAAGCCTATTTAGATTATGCGATGTACGTGATTTTAGACCGTGCACTGCCACATATTGCCGATGGTTTGAAACCCGTGCAACGGCGCATTATTTACGCGATGTCCGAATTAGGTTTGAAAGCAGGTAATAAATATAAAAAATCGGCGCGAACCATTGGCGACGTACTCGGCAAATATCACCCGCATGGCGACAGTGCTTGTTATGAAGCAATGGTATTGATGGCGCAACCGTTTTCTTATCGCTATCCCTTGGTGGACGGACAAGGCAACTGGGGTTCTTTAGATGACCCCAAATCCTTCGCCGCGATGCGTTACACCGAAGCGCGTTTAGCAGGCTTCAGCGAATTATTGTTAAGTGAAGTTGCACTCGGCACGGTGGACTGGACGCATAATTTCGACGGCACTTTAGAAGAACCCAGTTTATTGCCTGCACGCGTGCCACATATTTTATTAAACGGCTCGACAGGCATCGCCGTCGGCATGGCAACCGATATTCCGCCGCACAATTTACGTGAAGTGGTCGCCGCTTGCGTGCATTTGCTGCAACATCCCAATGCCAGCGTCAGCGAATTATGCCAATTTATTCCCGCGCCCGATTTTCCCAACGAAGCGGAAATTATTACCCCGCCTGAAGATTTACAAAAATTGTATGAAACGGGTTATGGCTCGATTCGGCAACGTGCGTGTTACACGCTAGAAGACGGTGAAATTGTCATTACCGCGCTGCCTTATCAAACTTCGGGCGCGAAAATCATCACCCAAATTGCCGCCCAAATGAATGCCAAAAAGCTGCCGATGTTGGAAGATTTGCGCGACGAATCTGACCATGAAAATCCGATTCGTTTGGTCTTAGTGCCGCGCTCCAATCGGGTCGAAGTTGAAAGTTTAATGGCGCATTTATTCGCAACGACAGATTTGGAAAAAAGCTATCGCGCGAATTTTAACGTGGTGGGTTTAAACGGTCGTCCGCAAGTCAAAAATCTGAAAACTTTATTGCAAGAATGGCTGCAATATCGGATTTCCACGGTGACGCGCCGCCTAGAATTTCGTCTCGCCAAAAATCAACAACGCTTACATTTAGTCGAAGGCTTGTTAAAAGCCTATCTAAATCTCAATAAAATCATTGAAATTATTCGAGAATCAGACGAGCCAAAAGCAGAATTAATTAAAACTTTTCAATTCAGTGCCGCCCAAGCCGATGCGATTTTAGAATTACGCCTGCGTCAATTGGCAAAATTGGAAGAAGGCGCGTTGTTAAAAGAATGCGAAGAATTGCGGCATGAAGTCGCGAAACTGCAAAATTATTTAAGCAGCGATGCCAATTTAAAAGCTTTAGTCACTGAAGAATTGAAGCAAGATGCAAAAGCCAATGGCGACAAACGCCGTTCAACTTTGGTGCAACGCGCCCAAGCGCAGGCGTTGACTGAAACCGCATTGACCCCTTCTGAACCCGTCACCATTGTGCTGTCGCAAAAAGCTTGGGTTCGTGCCGCCAAAGGGCATGATATTGAACCACGTAATTTGAATTATCGGGCGGGCGATGAATTTCTTGCCGCAGCCTTGGGGCGCACGCAACAGCAAGTGGTATTTTTCGACAACACGGGGCGCACTTACAGCACTTTAGCGCACACTTTGCCCTCCGCACGTGGGCTGGGTGAGCCTGTGAGTGGACGTTTCACCCCACCCAATGGCGCGGAGTTTACCTGTTTGTTATGCGATGATGCGGACGCAGAATATTTATTAGCCTCGCATTTGGGCTATGGTTTTGTGGTGCGTTATGAAGATTTGTGCAGTAAAAATAAGGCGGGTAAAAGCATTTTAAATCTAGCAGCCGAGGCGAAATTATTGCCACCCTTGAAATTGCAAGCACACCAAGACCATTATGCTGCCATCACTACGGAAGGCTATCTCACGATTGTGCCCGTGGCAGAATTACCTCGTTTGGAAAAAGGCAAAGGCGTGAAGCTGTTGAATATTCCTGCTAAAACGACGGAAACCATTAGCAATTTAGTGCTGTTGAATTTGCAGGATCAATTATTTATTCATGCAGGACGCTTTAAATTAAGCCTGAAAGAGCGTGATGTGCTGTCTTATGTATGCAAACGTGAACAGCGCGGGCGCAAGTTGCCGAGGGGTTATCATCAGGTGACTGATGTTGAGGTGGTGACTACGAATCTTTCTCTTTAATCAATTTTAACTGCGCCCCCAACCCCCTGAAGGAGGCTAAATATTAAAGATATTTGTCTTTTAAGTCCCCTTTAGGGGATTTAGGGGCTTCTTTAAGCAGTTTAAAAATACTTTGGGATTCTCTTCCCTTTCAGGGGGCGCAGCCTATTTGATGACAAATCCTAACATTCTGCTTTAACGGCGTTGTCGTACTGCTTCATATAAACAAATACCCGTCGCTACTGAAACATTCAGACTTTCAACCGTCCCAAACATCGGAATTCTGACCAGACTATCACAGTTTTCTTGAGTTAAACGACGCAATCCCGTGCCTTCCGTACCCATTACAATGGCTAACGCGCCCGTAAGTTTTACCGAATATAAATCTTGTTCAGTCTCACCCGTCGTGCCGACCAACCACACCCCTTGTTCTTTTAAAAACTTCAAAGTGCGCGCTAAATTCGTAACTTGAATCACAGGCAATTTTTCAGCCGCGCCGCAAGCCACTTTGAATACCGTGGGTGACAAACCACAGGCGCGGTCTTTGGGCACAATCAAGGCATGAACGCCTGCTGCATCCGCA
>JBDKHS010000149.1:0-3535 GCA_039797505.1 Pseudomonadota bacterium
GGAAACTGACTTTAAAGCCATTGAACGGGTCGAAACGCGCCCACTTGTCGCCGTCTTGCACTTGAATTGCACGCTTGATGCGAATATAACGCTTCGGAGCGTTTTGTTCTTCAATGCCCGCAGATTGAATTAAAAACACAAAAGGTCCTGCGCTACCGTCCATAATCGGCACTTCTGAAGCACTTAACTCGACATAAGCATTATCAATGCCTAAGCCTGCCAGCGCGGACAGCAAATGTTCGACGGTAGAAATCCGGGTTTGTCCTTTCACCAAGGTGGTTGAAAGACGGGTATCGCCCACATTTTCGGCGCGAGCGGGAATTTCCATCGGGGGATTTAAATCCACACGTCTGAAAATAATGCCACTGTCAACAGGGGCAGGACGCAAGGTCAAATAGACTTTATCCCCTGAGTGTAAGCCTACACCCGTGGCGCGAATTACATTTTTTAAAGTACGTTGCTTGATCATTTAAATTGAGTCTCTCCGTGTAAGAAGACAATTTGCTCATGCGGTGGTGCAGTAATAGGCAGCATCACTTGCTTATTACGAGATGTGGATGGCAAATTACAGCTTTTTTACCACAAGCCGCACAAAAACTACCACATCAGTTGCCACAGTGTATGACTATTACAACAGGATGTAAATTTTTGCAACAAATTCTTTTTTATCCAATGCAAACCACGCTCCAATATTCACCAAAAATGATTTTGGAAGCCACGATCTTTAAGCCCCCATATCGGGGGCGCAGTTTTAAATTTGTTGTCAAACAGCCACACACAACCGCTTTTCGTAGAGACGCTAAGACTTGAATTAATCCGCTTGACGGCGCAAAAATGCAGGAATATCTAAATAGGTATCTGAGGGCAGGCTGCTTTGATTTTCGTTTAAGGAAGCTTCCGCAGGGGCAACAGGGGTGCTGCGCATCCGTGCAATCGTGGGCTTGTCGAATTCCGCATAATCATTGCTCTTGGTTGCCACTTTTTCAGGCTTAGGAATGACGCGCATTGGGGGACGTTCTTCGCGGGGAGCTGGTTGTTTATTGGCGGCGGGGGTTGAACCTACGCCTGTCGCAATCACGGTGACACGCAATTCTTCTTTCATGTCGGGGTCGAGCACGGTGCCGACCACAATCGTAGCATTTTCAGAGGCGAATTCTTTAATCACATCGCCCATTTCTTCAAATTCACCAATGGTCAGGTCTAAACCTGCGGTCATGTTGACTAAAATCCCACGCGCACCTGATAAATCGACATCTTCTAACAAGGGGCTGGAAATCGCTTCCAAAGCCGCTTTACGCGCACGTCCTTCGCCTTTTGCCTTACCAATCCCCATCATTGCCATGCCCATTTCTTGCATGACCGTGGTCACGTCGGCAAAGTCCACGTTAATTAAACCGGGGCGGGTAATCAGTTCAGAAATGCCTTGTACGGCGTTGTACAACACATTATTGGCGGCTTTGAATGCGTCCAACAAAGAAGTGTCGCGTCCTAAAACATTCAGTAATTTTTCATTGGGAATCACGATTAAAGAATCGACATGTTGCATCAATTCTTTAATACCTGCGTCGGCGACAATGGCGCGTTTTCTGCCTTCAAAGGGGAAGGGGCGCGTCACCACGGCGACGGTCAAAATCCCGAGTTCTTTGGCAACTTGGGCGACCACGGGGGCTGCGCCTGTACCCGTACCGCCGCCCATGCCTGCGGTGATAAACACCATGTCTGTGCCTTCTAAGGCAGCCATGATGCGTTCACGATCTTCAAGTGCGGCTTGTTGTCCGATTTCAGGATTTGCGCCTGCCCCCA
This sequence comes from Pseudomonadota bacterium, assembly GCA_039797505.1. GTDB lineage: Bacteria > Pseudomonadota > Gammaproteobacteria > Beggiatoales > Beggiatoaceae > JAQTYU01. The sequence goes on from JBDKHS010000149.1 coordinate 1,804, forward strand.
GACCTTTGGTGACATCCGTTCCTAATTGCACAATCATACGGGCAGATGAATTGCGGAGTGCTTGTGCGTCGGTATTGGCACAAATGAACTCTACTCCTTCAATATTGCCTGATAACATGTGTTCGACCGCATTGCCGCCGCCACCGCCCACGCCGACAACTTTAATTACTGCGTTTTGGCTGTAAGTATCCATAAGTTCAAACACGTCAAAATCTCCTCGTTTAGTCTGGTTATCGTTTAGCAGAGGCGACTCAAAAGGACGTGCTCATTGGCTGCACCGACGATAGACCGCATAAAAATACTGTATTTTCTTTAAGCAGTTAAATTTGAAACGTTTTACTGTGTCCCTAAATTCCCTTGAGATTATTAGGAAGGTGTATGACGCTACGCTTATACACCCTACGTTTAACGCTCACTTTATAAACCTATAATCGCACGAATTGCGAAAATCTTCAAAAATTCCCTTGAAACCAATTCTTTAAGCGTCCCCAAACACCGCGCACCCCTGTGCCGCCAATATGAATATCGGACAAGCGTTCATGGCGATGCTTATTTCCAAATAATAGTAGACCGACACCCGTGGCGTGAATGGGATTGCGCACTACGTCCACTAAACCCGTCACATATTTGGGATAACCTAAGCGCACGGGGGCTTGAAACACCCGTTCTGCCAATTCAATAACGCCGTCCATTCTGGCACTGCCGCCAGTGACTACGTAACCTGCACCGATTAAATCTTCAAAACCGCTGCGGCGTAAAGCATCGCGTACCAACAGTAATAATTCTTCATAACGCGGTTCAACTACGTCAGCCAAAGTTTGGCGGGCTAAATACCGTGGGGGACGTGCGCCTACGCTGGGCACTTCTATCATTTCATCGGCATTTGCCAATTGTGATAAAGCGCACGCATATTTAATTTTTATCTCTTCAGCATATTGCAGCGGGGTACGCATTGCCAGTGAAATATCATTGGTAATTTGGTCACCTGCGATAGGAATCACCGTGGTGTAACGCACTGCGCCTTGGGTGAACACTGCAATATCCGTGGTGCCGCCGCCAATGTCGATTAAACACACGCCTAAGTCTTTTTCATCTTCGGTGAGTACGGCGGTGCTGGAGGCGAGTTGTTCGAGAATAATATCATCGACTTCCAAGCCACACATACGCACACATTTGATAATATTCTGTGCTGCACTGACCGCGCCAGAAACCAAGTGTACTTTTGCTTCGAGGCGCACGCCCGACATGCCGACGGGTTCACGAATGCCTTCTTGATTATCAATTACAAATTCTTGGGGCAAGACGTGAATAATGCGCTGGTCTGCGGGAATGGCGACGGCACGCGCGGCATCCAGCACGCGGTCTACATCATCTTGGGTGACTTCTTTGTCACGAATTGCCACGATGCCGTGTGAATTCATGCTGCGGATGTGACTGCCTGCAATGCCTGTGTAGACTGAGTGAATTTCACAGCCCGACATTAATTCTGCTTCTTCAACTGCGCGTTGAATCGATTGCACGGTTGATTCAATATTCACCACCACGCCTTTTTTCAGTCCGCGTGAAGGATGTTGTCCGATTCCTATAATTTCGACTTCGTCGCTGTTGGGCGATATTTCGCCTACAATCGCCACCACTTTAGAAGTGCCGATGTCTAAGCCTACGATTAGATTTTTATCTTTTGCCATATCGTCCTCATTCTGCCCTATCCCACTGCACAGCCATGCCATTG
>JBDKHS010000150.1:0-3936 GCA_039797505.1 Pseudomonadota bacterium
GCCAGCGTGGTGTTGAGTGGCGAAGTTTTAGACCGTGAAGCGATGCGGCGCGGCACGACAGTCTATTTACCCACGCAAACCGTGTTAATGCTGCCCGAGCGCGTGTCTTGCGACATTGCCAGCTTAAGCGTGGGAAAAATTCGTTCTGCGGTGGTGTTGCGGGCTTGGGTGGACGCGACTGGGCAATTAATTCGCAGTGCCATCAGCCGCGAAGCAGTGCAAGTGCAGCAGCGTTTAAGCTATGTTGAAGCGGATCATTTGTTAGCCCAAGGCACGGATGCGATGAGTGAGCAATTACGCGCTTTTGCCAACCTTGCCCAACAATTAAATGAACGCCGTATTGCAGAAGGCGCATTTACCCTACAACGCCCTGAATATAAAGTGAAAGTGACGCAGGGTGAAATTGAGGTCAGCATGTTAGATATGCAATCTCAAAGCAGAATGTTGGTGGCTGAAATGATGATTTTAGGCAATCACATTGCGGCAAAATATGCGCAGCGTCATCAAGTGCCGATTATTTATCGCACCCAAGAGCCGCCCGCCGAGCCGATTACCCCCGCTATGAGTTGCGATGTTTTGGCATTTCATAAAGTACGTAAGTTATTGAAAGCATCTAGTTTATCTTTACATCCTGGGGGACACAGTGGTTTAGGTTTATCGGCGTACACCCAATTAACTTCGCCCTTGCGCCGTTTTGCAGATTTAGTGATGCAACGCCAATTAGTCGCGCATTTGGTGGGCGGTGAATTACCCTATGATCAAGATGAGTTGTTTAAAGTCTTGGCAACTGCGGAACGCACCGCGAAAGATGCGCGTAAAGTTGAAGGCGATGCAAAACGACGTTGGTTTATGCAGTATTTGCAGCAACAATGGGGCGAACAGCCCATCCAAGTTTTAGTAATTGAAGCCTTACAAAATGGCTATAAAGTCGAAATGCAGCCTTGGGGCGTTGACGCATTTCTGGGCACGGCAAAGCATTTAAATGCAGGACAGGTGCTCACCGCCGTGATTGATAAAATCCGTGTCAAAGCAGGCTATGCGAGATTGAAACTTGCGCCCCCTGTGATTGCGACGACTTAACCTCATAATGGCAAAGAACGTGAAATTATTTCGGAAAGGTTCGCTAACCCGCAGTATTTTGCTCAAAATTGGAGCATGGATTGCACTGGCGGTATTGCTTGCAGCAGGCATTAGCTATCACAAAATTTCTGAATTAATCCAAACTGCGTCTTTGCAGCAATTGGAGCGTTATGTCAACGAGCGCGCACAGCAGGAAAATGAAGTGTTCGCGCTTGCCGAGCGTCAACACCAGCATTTGCGCTCGGAATTATTACACCGCCTCTTAGAAACCGATAACGTTCCCCCCAACCGTTTTAACGAGTTATTTGTACGCCAATCGGATGATGTGGTGCGCAATCGTCCGAACCGTTTTGAAGCAGGGCGGCAAGGTTGTTTGTTTATGCCCTTGGTGAATGCAACTCCTGAAAGACAGCGACAAGCGGTGATTTTCAGCGATTTCATTACCCAATATGGCAATGCCATGCAGGATTTATTTGAAAATACTTACCTGATCACGCCCGAAAATACGATGGTGATGTATTGGAAAAGCGCACCCAATTGGTGTGAAAACACCTCGGCTGATTATAACGTCACCAGCGAAGAACAATTTTTACTCTCCGATAATGCCCACAATCCCCGTCGTGAATCGATGTGGACAGGCATTCATTATGATGCTACCGCAGACCGTTGGCTGGTTTCGGTCATCACCCCGATTGATGTCAATGGCAAACACATTGCCAGTTTAGGCTATGACATTAATTTGAATTCCCTGCTCAATCGCACCACCAAGCCGCATATTGATGGCAGTCATAATATTGTATTTCAACAAGATGGCGGGGTAATTGCGCATTCCAATTGGATGGGACAATTCAATAAACGGCTGGGTGATTTTCAAGCACAAGCGCATGGCGACAAGTCTTTAAAACACATTTTTCAACAAATTAAAAAAATACCTCATTTAGAATTAATCAATGATTATCAAGATTCTCAATATTTAGCCCCCGCAAAAATTGCAGCAACCAACTGGTATTTTGTGGTGGTGTTGCCGAAATCCATTTTTCACGCGGCAGCGTGGGAAGCGATTCAATATGTGTTGTTATTTGGCATTTTTGCCATTGTAAGCGTCTTGGCAATGCTGTATTGGATTATGAATCAGCAAATTACCCAACCGCTGCAAAGCTTTATGATGGCGACGCGCCGCATTGGCGAAGGGTATTTCGATATTCATTTAGATGACACCCGCAAGGATGAATTAGGGCATCTTGCCAGTTCGTTTAATGCGATGGCGTTGATTATGGAAAATCGGGAAACTGAATTGGTGAGTTATGCCAATGAATTACAGGCACATGCTTCTGAATTGATTCGTGCCAAAGAAGTGGCGGAAGAAGCCAATCTCACCAAGAGCCAATTCATTGCGAACATGAGCCACGAATTGCGCACGCCGTTGAATGCGATTATCGGTTATAGCGAATTATTGCAAGAAGACGTGATTGATTTAGGCAATGATGAATTACTCGCTGACTTACAGAAAATTCATATTTCAGGCAAGCATTTACTGAGCTTAATTAATGATGTGCTGGATATTTCTAAAATTGAAGCGGGCAAAATGGAAGTGTTTCCTGAACATTTTTCTGTCAGCGAAGTGTTGAGAGATGCGGTCAATACCGTTCATCCTCTGGTTGATAAAAACAAGAATAAATTAATTACCCAATTTATGGGCGACTTGGGCGATGTTTTCAACGATATGGTAAAAACACGTCAAATTTTGCTAAATCTCATGAGCAATGCCTGCAAATTTACCCATGAAGGCACGATTACGCTGTGTGCAGAACGGGAAGAACGTTGGCTAAAATTAAGCGTTTACGACACAGGCATCGGCATGACGGCGGAACAACAAGAAAAACTATTCAAAGCCTTTACCCAAGCCGATGCGTCAACCACGCGCAAATTTGGTGGCACGGGTTTGGGCTTGGTGATTACCAAGCGTTTTACAGAAATGATGGGCGGCTCAGTCGAGGTAATTAGCGAACTTGGTAAGGGCAGTGCATTTATTGTGCGCTTGCCTGTGCATTTAGAGCAGTCTAATGAAGATTTAGTCAACAGAACTTTTGGAAGTTTGGAAACAGACACGCTGTCTTTGGCAGAAAATAACCGTATTTTGGTGATTGATGATGACTCTACGGTACGTGAACTATTTCACAACTATCTCAGCAAATTGGGTTATGAAGTGGAAGTCGCGCCCAATGGTTCGGAAGGTTTGCGGCTGGCGCGTGTGTTGAAACCCAGCGCGATCACCCTGGATGTGATGATGCCTGATATGGATGGTTGGATGGTGTTGTCTGAACTGAAGGCGGACAGCGAACTTGCACACATTCCAGTGATTATGGTTTCTATGGTTGAAGACCGTCAGCAAGGTTACTCTTTGGGCGCGTCTGAATATTTGGTAAAACCGATTGAACGTGAACAATTATCGCGGGTGCTGGCGAAATATCGCACTTCAAAAGTCAATGACACGGTGATGGTGGTCGAAGATGATCCCACCACCCTGCAAATGATGGCGACAATTTTACGTAAAGCGGGTTGGGAAGTTTGCAAAGCAGAAAATGGACGTATTGCTTTGGAAAAATTGCCCACGTGCCAGCCTGATTTGATTTTATTAGATTTGATGATGCCTGAAATGGATGGCTTCCAATTCGTGGCACGGCTGCGTGAACATTTGGAATGGCGCAAGATTCCCGTCGTAGTATTGACCGCCAAGGATGTGACGAATGAAGATCGGATTCGACTACATCATCTGGTTCAAAATGTATTCCAAAAAGGCGCGTACGATCGTGAACGCTTGCTTAGTGAAATTCATGAGCTGATTTCATTAAATCG
>JBDKHS010000151.1:0-7261 GCA_039797505.1 Pseudomonadota bacterium
TGACTAATAAAGGTTCGCCCGCCAAATGAAACAAAGAACGCCGCGCCCATAATTGCGTGGGCAGGTTTTCAGGGGCTAAATGGCGGCTTGCAAGACGATACAGCGGATGTGTGGCAAATAATGCCGTGACTTGTAATTGTGCACGCGGGCGGCGCGGCTGTGCAAATAAAATTTCACCCAAAGGTTGCGCCCCCAAATGTTGTAAAGCCTGCCCGCGTGCACCGCATAAACTGCGGCGCGGCATCACCGTGCGCGCAAATACCACGGGAATTTGTTCACAACATAAATGCACTTGTCTAATGCGCGTCGGCGGCGCGGGAAAATTTAAAAACTGCTGTTCGTCATAAAACGCAGCCCGCCAAGTTTGCTGCAATACCCGCACGGAAAATTCAGGCGACAAAGTGCGTAGCCGTTGGGTTAAAGAACCCGTTTCCAGCAACCAATTGCGCCACGGAAGCGGTAATTGCACCGACAAATGCGGAGAATGCCACACGATTTAATCGCTCTGCGCCGCGCAAGTTTCAGGCAGCGCAAATAATTTTAATAAAGCCCGCAAACTTTCAGGTAACGCGCAGGAATTTTTTAAATTTTCAGCAGGATTTTTCAACACTTGCCCATGCTGTTCCTGCCCAGTCGCCTGCACTTGTTCTAAATTGTAAAAAGTTTTTTTGGCAGTTTCTAACAAGGCTTTATTTTCACTGTAGCTATTATAATTGTGCATGAATCGAGTATCTTGTGCGGTCGCCGTATGACGCAGTGCACAATAACTATTGTGCAGAAAAGAATTGTGTAAAATTTGGGTATCGTGGGCGACGGCTTTTAAGCTGCTATCGTTCCAAATATCAACGCCAAATTGCGAATTTTCAAAGCGGTTATTCACCAAAATTAACGCACCATCGCGCCAAGTGTGCGCGGCTAACACGCCCGCCCAACTGTTATCATAAAAATGGTTTTGATAGGCGTGAATGCCCGTGGCAAAGTCTAAGTATAACCCAAAACCACCGAAACCTGCGTGTTCTGGCGTTGTCCAACGTCCACGCTGTGCGGCGATACTGCTCCAGCCTTGTTGGTGGTGAATGCGATTGCCGATTAATAACACTTCTTGGAAAATGTGTTTATCGGGCGGCGTGCCCCAAAATTTGACCCCGCCACAATCGGTAGCCAATTCGCAAGCATCAACTATCTCATTATCTTTTAACAGAATTTCGCCTGTGTGCGCCCCGTCGGCGCGTTGTACTGCCCAAGAAAATTGGATGCCATTGTGGGCGATATGGGCAACGCGGTTGCCGATAAATTTCAACTTATCCGCAAAACCAAAACTCAAACCGACTGCATTATCAAATTGCGAGTTAAAGGCTAAATCTTCAAAAGTATTGCCAGAAATTAAAGTTTCGGTGATAGGTGCGTGGGTAAATTCTGCAATCGCTGCGTCTTTTCCCCACCAACTGCCTGCATAAAAGCCGTCAGTGTCCATGTGCGCAATTTGCGAATCGGTGAGTTGAAAACCGCGTGTTTCGCTTTCTTTGGGCGCGTTGGCAAATAGTACATGTTCTAATAAAATGGCGCGGTTTGCATACGTTAAATTTAAATGCTGTAAATGATTGGCTAAACTTTTGTGCGGAGAAATCGTGCTTTGTTTAATTACGGTTTGATTATAGAAAGCTATACTTAAATTTTCTAAATGAATATAAGAAGTTCCACTTAAATCTATGGCATTTTTTGCCCGACTTATTTCTAAATTAGGCAATTGTTCAGGCTCTGCCCAGACATATAAACGCCCTGTATTTATGTCGAACCAATATTCCTGCGGCGAATCGAGCAAGGCGGGGTGATTTTCTACATAATAACGGCTGCCCCAACCCAAGCCGGGAAAGGCTTCATTGTCGTGAAAAGCTTTACGCGCCACGGTGATTTTTCCCGCTGCAACATCGTGGGCGAGAATGGGGCGATGGAAAATATAATGTCCTTGAAAGCTGTCCAAGGCGACCAAAGTCGCGCCCGTTAAATCGCCGAATTGAGTTAAATTTACTGCATCACTGAGCTGATTTAAAGAGCGGGTTGCTTTGTCGCAAGCCGTTTTCTGTTGCGGCGCACAATTTGCGGGCGCACTGCCGCCTTGCGCTGTCCACCAAAATTCGCTGACTTTCCACGGCGTTGCCACGCGCCAATCGGGTTCACGCGCTAATTTAAAACGGGAAACGACCTTGCCTTGTGCGTCAGTTTGCAGCACAAAACGCGGCGCGGTTTGCAATTGCCATGCGGACAAATCTGCCCAAAATATCTGTTTTTTTGCAGCTGTGGGAAAGTTGGGAACTGCTGTGTCGTCAAGGGCGTGCCAGTGGGCAATGCGTTCTGAACCTAAAATTTGAACCTTGCCTTCACCACGCAAAATAATCGGGGCTTCAGGCGTGCCATTATGTGGAAATTTTAATTCAGATTCGCGATAAGTCCCTGCTTGCACATGAATTAATGTGCCTGCGGGGGCGCGTTGTAAGGCGGCTTGAATACTAGCTAAAGGCTGCTGAGCTGTGCCGATGGCGGTGTCTTTACCTAAACTATTGTTTACCCAGAGTTCTTGGGCAGCGCAACTCGCCCACAGATTTAACAAATAGCAGACGTAAAAAAGCCGTGTTATAAAACACGGCTTTCGCATCGGGGTCAAAATCACCCGCGCATACCTTCTGAGAGAATCTCGAAAACGCGCTTATTTCTTAGGCGTGATAGCAGCAGTCGTGGTCGTTTTAGCAGTTTCCATGCTCTTTTCTACCCAAGCGGCTAATTGTCCCTTCACTTCTACTAACACTTCAGAAGTTTGACGAGCGTTTTCCATTAATTTTTCATTCAGTTCGGTGAATAAACGTGATTGTGCGGCAACCACGTCTTGAGGATTCTGGGCATTACTTGCCACTTCTAATTGCTTAGAACCACCTTCCATGTAGAGATTCATCATAGCAATTTGACGTTCTGCTAAACGGTTCATTGCTTGGGTGTTGATGTCGCCTAATTCCTTGATAGCGGCAATCGCAGTTTTGTTGACTTCAGTCCATTGTTGAATCAAATCGTTTGACATGGTCGTGCTCCAATCAGAAGGGAAATTTATTCGGGTCAGTTTAAAATTATTGTGCAGTGCACAATGAACTGCACAATAACCAAACTCCCTGCTATTGTCAAGTGTTTTTTGATAAACCGCAAATCACTTGAAAATAGCCAGCAGTCAGGGCAAATTAGCCCATGTGTAAACCGCCATTCATGGAGATATTTGCACCGGTGATGAAGCCAGAGCGTTCATCAGCTAAGAAGGTGACAGCCCATGCGATTTCAGAAGGTTCGCCTAAACGAGCCACTGGAATCTGTGCCACGATGCCTTTTAATACATCTTCAGGAATCGCTTGCATCATGCTGGTGTTGATGTAGCCTGGAGAAACCGTGTTTACGGTCACTTTCTTACGAGCAACTTCTTGGGCTAAGGCCATGGTGAAACCGTGCATCCCTGCTTTAGCAGCGGAATAGTTGGTTTGACCGAGTTGACCTTTTTGACCATTCACAGAAGAGATGTTGATGATACGACCGTAGCTACGATCAATCATGCCTTCAATCACGTTCTTAGTCACGTTGAACACGCTGTCTAAGTTGGTGTTGATCACTGCAGACCATTGTTCAGGCTTCATTTTACGTAAAGTGCTGTCTCTGGTGATACCAGCGCAGTTTACTAAAATATCGATAGGACCTACGGTGCTTTCTACTTCTTTAACCATTTTAGCAGCAGATTCGAAATCACCGACGTTGCCTTCAACGATACCGAAATCATAACCTTCTGCCTTACGTGCTGCTAACCAAGCATCGCTATTGTCAACGCCTTTCAACCAAGTGGTCACAACGCGATGACCTGCGTCTACTAAAGCTTTGCAAATTTCAGTGCCAATACCGCCCATACCACCCGTGACTAATGCGACTTTACCTGTTGCCATGCTTTCCTCCGAGGATTACTTCAAGTATTAATCGATGGCGAGTCCGCCATCTCTATGTGACAAAAGACTCCCAAGTTCGCAGCGTGAACACTGAAACTTTGAAGTTGTTAAAACAGCTCTATTCTATAGGAACAATGCGCGAATGCAAAAGCTTGATAATACCAAACTGGTCATTATTTAATCTGGGGTACACGCTAAAAACTCATGCTTACAGCTTTTTCTACCACATAAACCCTAAATCTCTCAAAGAGATTAACATTAGATTGAGGTTTACTACTGCAAGCTTGGGAATTTATGAAGTTTATTTATCGTCCGTATTTTTATGATGATCTTTCGGAAGTGCGCTGCGGAAGAAATTATCCTGCATATCTTTCCAAAGATTTAGATTTTGTTCAGCAATATCCGTCATAAAGCTTAAAGGATTATACATTTTTTCTTTGGCATCATCCTGTTGCTTGGCGAAAAACCCCAAACTACGTTCAAAATAGTTGGTTAAAATGCCTTGCAAGGTATTGCCATAAAAACGAATGAGTTGTGCGAGAACTTCGCTGCTGAAGATAGGCTCGCCTTCTTCTTCTTGTTCGAGAATGATTTGCAACAGGATACTGCGGGTAATATCATCGCCCGTCTTCGCGTCTTGAATGCGGAAAATCACATGATCCATCACTAAAGTACGCACATCATCCAAGGTGATATAAGTGCTAATCGCGGTATCATACAAACGACGATTGGGATATTTTTTAATAACGCGGGGCTCATTCATACTACAACTCAATACAGGCTTATCAGGGTTCATTGATTGACCAACGGGTAAGTTTTCGCCCCATAATAAATATATTACAGGGCGAAAGAAAGATTGCTTAGCGTTCGATAGCTAAGGCAACGCCTTGACCACCCCCGATACATAAGGTCGCTAAACCTTTATGTACATCGCGGCGAATCATTTCATGAATCAAGGAAACCAGCACGCGTGCGCCTGATGCCCCAATTGGATGACCGATAGCAATTGCGCCACCGTTCACATTCACTTTAGATAAATCCCAACCCAAACCACGGTTCACAGAAATTGCTTGTGCAGCAAAGGCTTCATTCGCTTCGATTAAATCTAAATCAGCCACCGTCCAACCTGCTTTTTCCAAGCATTTTTGGGTGGCAGGAATCGGACCTGTGCCCATAATTGTGGGATCAACCCCAGCACTGGCATACGCCACAATGCGGGCAAGAATCGGTAAACCTAAAGCTTTCGCTTTGCTCTCGCTCATCACGATCACAGCGGCCGCGCCGTCGTTAATGCCTGAAGCATTGCCTGCGGTGACAGTACCGTCTTTTTTGAAGGCGGGACGTAATTTGCCTAAAGATTCGGCAGTGGTGCCATGACGGGGGAATTCGTCAGCTTTGAACACAAGAGGATCGCCCTTGCGTTGAGGGATTTCGACGGGAATAATTTCTTTGTCAAAGTAGCCTGCTTTTTGAGCGGCTTCAGCTTTTTGTTGCGAGCTGGCGGAGAACGCGTCTTGTTCTGCGCGATCAATTCCGAATTGTTCTGCGATGTTTTCAGCGGTAATTCCCATCGGGTATTTTTTGAAAGCGTCGCTTAACCCATCACACATCATGGTGTCTACTAAACCCCAGTCACCCAGTTTCACGCCTTGGCGTGATTTAGGTAACACATGAGGAGAAGCACTCATATTTTCTTGACCGCCTGCAATGATGACATCGGCATCACCGCAACGGATAGCCTGTGCAGCTAAATGCACAGCTTTCAAACCGCTGCCGCAGACTTTGTTAATCGTCATGGCAGGAACGCTGATGGGTAAACCAGCTTCAATCACGGTTTGGCGGGCTGGATTTTGTCCAGAACCTGCGGTTAATACTTGTCCTAAAATGACTTCGTCAACTTGATCAGGGTTTAAGCCTGCGCGTTGCAACAAACCTGCAATGACTTTTGCCCCTAAGGTGTTAGCAGGAAGATCAGCAAGCGTACCATTGAAATTTCCGACAGGGGTACGTCCTGCCGCTACAATCACAACGTTTTCCACGGGTTATCCTCTAGATCGTCAATAAATCGGGTTAATAATGTGGTGAGTAAGCGGCTCATCATTGACAAGCATCGGCACATAGTATAGCGACTAATGTTTAAAAGTATAAGGGCAGAATCATGATTCTAAGCCATTTTATCAGGGGGCGAGCTTATTTTTTGCAGTGCACGAAGCTTTATTATCAATTTGATGTAATCATGCAGGTATCTATTTATTTTTTAAATAGTTAGTATGTTATTGCAGCGCAATATAAAAATTCAAGCCTTGTTTGCCAGTTCTTTTAAAATTTGAGGTAAATGCCGTTCAAGGTGCTTGGTCAAGTCTTGAGTGGACTGTTGCATCGCGCTGGCGATGGCGGTTTGAATCATTTGTTCTAAATGGGCTAATTGTGCAGCATTTAACACCGCGCCCTCGGGCGGCTCTTGTCCAAAACTGACCACATCTTCTAACACGGGAATATTTTCAGGCGATGGTGTTTTGTTCATGAGCTAACTCGCTTAACGGTGAATATCATGCGGGGGAAGAGGTTCGATACCGTGTTCCCGATAAAAACGGAAACGTTGTCTACCTGCTTGTTTGGCGGGTTCGGTATCATCAATAATTTCAACAATACGTTGAAAGCTGTGAAAATTGTGCGGCACAGTTTCGCAAAGATTAATTAAAACGCTACAACCCAATTCTGCGAGTGGATTATTGCCAATAATCACGGGCACTTGCGAATGCTCGGGATCGGGATAAATCACATGCGGAATAAAGCTGTCTTGGCGAAACGTCCACAATAAATCATCTAAAAATTTAGCGTGCGCAGGGGCTTCGGTACAAATAAAAATCCGCAATCCCTGCTGCACTGCTTTATCAACTAGCTGACAGGCAAGACGGTCGCGCTCTTGGCGAGCAAGGGTGTGCAACAGATAAAAATTGACCTGTGGCATTGTTCCATAACCTTCTTGACTGGGGCTGTTCACTATTCGCTGTCTTCTTCGTCAACACTGCCATCATCGGCGGCAAGCGTGGCAATCGGCATGCCGTCTTTCACGCAGCGGTCAATTAAATACTGCGTTAATAAGGGCACGGGGCGACCCGTTGAACCTTTTTCTTTCTTTGGCGCAGAAATCCAAGCCGTGCCTGCGACATCCAAATGCGCCCATTGCATTTTCTTGGTGAAACGTGACAGGAAGCAGGAGGCGGTAATCGTGCCAGCTTCTTTACCCCCGATATTGCTCATATCGGCAAAGGGACTGTCGAGTTGATCTT
>JBDKHS010000152.1:0-3425 GCA_039797505.1 Pseudomonadota bacterium
TAGGGATTCATTGAAGAGTCCCTAACTTCTACATATAACGTGAGTTCGGGATAAGAAAGAGCTGAAAGCTTAATAAATCCCGTTTGTTAGGGCGTGTCATCAATTAGACCTCAACTGCGCCCCCAATCCCCTAAAGGGGACTTTAAACACTAAACAAATATTTTGTGTTTAGCCCCCTTCAGGGGGTTGGGGGCTTCTTTAAAGATTTTTAAACACGCTACTTTTTGTTAAAACTTAATTGATGATACGCCCTAGAATATGCGATGTTTATGTACAGAACTGATGCAGTGTAGGTGCGAATTTATTCGCACAGCCCCATCATGCTAAAAACTCATGCGAATAAATTCGCACCTACAATCAGCTCTTTTGTCTCAAAAAGCCGTCCCATCCGAAGTTTAACTTCAGGATAAACATGATTTCACATGGGTTCTATGAAATTTGCAAGGTCGCCGCCAATAATTGGCGAACATGCTCCATTCCTTCCACCAAGTTGGCTTCAATTTCTGCCATCGTAATAATGCCATCGCCCCGCCCTGCTGCGGCATTGGCAATCACCGCGCAACAGGCATATTCCAAGCCCATTTCACGCGCCAAAGCGGCTTCTGGCATTCCCGTCATCCCGACAATGTCACAGCCATCCCACGCCATGCGCTCAATTTCTGCGGCGGTTTCCAAACGCGGCCCTTGGGTTGCGCCATAAACCCCTTGTTCATGCGTTGTAAACGGCAAAGCTCTTGCGGCATGAATTAAGTTTTGGCGCAATCTTTCCGTGTATGGCTCTGTGAAATCAATGTGTTGTACATTATTCGTTTCAAAGAAGGTGTGTTCACGTCCCCAAGTGTAATCGACTAATTGATGTGGAATAACCACATGCCGCGCTAACATGTGTCGATGAATACCGCCAACTGCTGCCACTGCTAACACATCGCGCACGCCCACAGAATGCAAAGCCCAAATATTTGCACGATAATTAATTTTATGCGGGGGAATGCTGTGTGCTTTGCCATGACGTGCGAGGAAAATCACGGATTTTCCTGCAAATGTGCCTTGTAACAAGGGGGCGGAAGGTGCGCCGTAGGGTGTATTAAAATATTCTTCACTTTCGAGGCTGAAACCGGGGAGATTTTGTAAGCCCGTGCCCCCAATAATGGCGATTTTTTTCATAAACCATGCACCGCATAAATTCCAGCGGCATAACGCAGTTGATCTTGATAATCCATGCCGTAGCCAAATACATAACGATCAGGCACTAATAAACCCACGAAGTCGGCATTAATCGCAGCTTTAGGACGCGCATGTTGCTTTTCGAGCATTACTGCGGTAAGCACTTGTCGTGCGCCTGCACGTTGGCAATATTCCACAATCGCGTTCAAAGTTAAACCTTCATCTAAAATATCGTCGATGACCAAAACCGTGCGATCCAATAAACTAATCGTGGGATATTTCAACCAGTGCAATTCACCGCCTTCAGTCGTGCCAAGGTAGCGCGTGGCATGAATATAATCGAGTTCTAAAGGAAAATTCAGACGTGGCAACAATTGTCCTGTAGGCACTAAGCCGCCTAACATCACGCTTAAACACACGGGATGAGTATCATGAAGACGTTGTGTAATCGCCTCAGCCATGGTGTCAAGAGCCTGAGAAACTTGTAATTCTGTGTAAATCTGATCCGCTTTCGCCAGAACATTTTGAACGCTGAGACGATCAATTTTCATGAAATTATCCTAAATAAACCAATTTTGAGAAATGCCAAGTCGTTGGAATTCATTGTAACTTATTCATTCCATATTCCAAATGATTTTACGCTGAATGATTGATTTTACAATGCTTTCTCGATACTATCACGTCCCTAAAATGATGGATTATACTTTATACGCAGCCGCATTTTTTCACAAAGATATGTTTTAAATCATAAAGATGCCTTGAAGTCGCCTTAATTGCCCATATTGGCATAACATCCCCGCGCTCAGTTGTCAGGCAACAGGGATAACAATGAAAGTTGTCGCGTGATTCGCTACAATGTCTATTATTTCTCGTTTTAACTTAACCCTATATTAAAAGAGAGTATTATGTCTGAAATCTCCTTATTCACTTCAGAATCGGTTTCTGAAGGACATCCTGACAAAGTTGCCGACCAAATTTCAGACGCGATTTTAGATGCGTTTCTGGTGCAAGACCTCAATGCCCGCGTTGCCTGTGAAACTTTAATTAAAACGGGTATGGTGGTGGTTGCTGGCGAAATTACCTCCAGTGGCAGCATTGACGTGGAAAGTGTGGTGCGTGAAACCGTCAAAAAGATTGGTTATAACAGCTCCGAAATGGGCTTTGATTATGCCTCTTGTGCGGTGTTATCTGCCATTGGCAAGCAATCGGTGGATATTGCTGTCGGGGTCAATGAAACCGAAGATCATGAACAAGGTGCAGGTGACCAAGGTTTAATGTTCGGTTATGCCACCAATGAAACCGATGTGTTAATGCCCGCGCCGATTACTTACGCCCACCGTTTAGTGCGCCGTCAAGCTGAAGTGCGTAAAGATGGAATGTTGCCGTGGTTGCGTCCCGATGCGAAGAGCCAAGTCACCTTCCGTTATGAAGACGGCAAACCTGTCGGGATTGATGCGGTAGTGCTTTCTACCCAGCATTCTCCCGATGTGGATAATAAAACCCTGCATGAAGGCGTGATGGAAGTGATTATTAATCACGTTCTGCCCAGCGCGTGGATTGATAAAAACACGCGGATTTATATCAACCCAACTGGGCGTTTCGTGATTGGCGGCCCTGTGGGCGACTGCGGTTTGACGGGGCGCAAGATTATCGTGGATACTTACGGCGGCATGGCTCGTCACGGCGGCGGCGCATTTTCGGGCAAAGACCCCTCGAAAGTGGATCGTTCCGCCGCTTACGCTTGCCGTTATGTGGCAAAAAATATCGTTGCCGCAGGTTTAGCACAACGCTGTGAAATTCAAGTATCCTACGCCATTGGTGTGGCAGAACCCACGTCTATCCGTGTCGAAACTTTTGGCACGGGCGCGATTTCTGAAACCCGTTTAACTCAATTAGTGCGTGAACATTTCGACTTACGCCCCCGTGGCTTAATCAAGATGTTAGATTTGAAACGTCCCATTTACGAACCCACCGCCGCCTACGGACATTTCGGGCGCGAAGACCTAGACTTAACCTGGGAACGTACCGATAAAGCAGAAGCTTTACGCATCGCCGCTGGCATTTAATCGTTTTTTATCAAGGAATAAGCATGAGTAGTCAACCCGTTGTAAACCTTCACCCTGATTATAAAGTCGCCGATATCAGCCTTGCGGCTTGGGGACACAAAGAAATCGCCATTGCTGAAACTGAAATGCCCGGTTTGATGCAGTTACGCACTGAATATGCAGGTCAAAAACCTTTGGCAGGCGCACGCATTGCGG
>JBDKHS010000153.1:0-4414 GCA_039797505.1 Pseudomonadota bacterium
TTGGAAAACTTCATCATAACCATCACTAGAACGTAGTACCAATTGAGAATTGAAAGGCTTGGGTTTGATCGGTGGATTTCGTATTTAACGGTTTTGCCACGCTGAAACTTAATGCGCCAATAGGAGACAGCCACATCGCCGAAATCCCTGTCGAATAGCGTAACGACGAGCCAGCGAATTTTTCAGCTTCGCTATACACATTCCCTATATCGAAAAATCCTGCAAATCTAAAGGAACGCGCGGATTTAAACAGTGGGGGTAAAATTAATTCAGCATTTCCCACCACGCGCAAATTACCGCCCAGTGGCAAGCCATTGGAATCTAAAGGCCCTAGGGTATTTTCCTTGAAGCCGCGCACTGTGCGTGGTCCGCCTGCGGTGTAATTTTCAAAGAATGGCAAGGCATGGGTTTTACCGTAACCTTTCCCATAGGCAACTTCACCTTTCAGGGCAAGTACAAAATTTTTGATGATGGGATAATACCATTGTTGACGGAAATTCACCTTATAAAAAGTTAAATCACTGAAAGGCAAATTCACATCTGCGCCAAAGGACTGCAACATCCCTTCATTGGGCAATACGATATTATTCCGTGTGTCACGCGCCCAGCTTAGACTTATCCGATAGGAATTATACTGATTCCCATTGGTATTGATAAAGTCGAATACTTCTTTAGCACTATAATCGGTGGTTTTTAATAAGGTTCGATCTACGTCAAAACCGAGTCGAATCGAGTTGTATTCACTAATCGGAATTCCATAACTCAAGCCCGCCCCAATCACGTCGGTGGCATAACGGCTTAAGTTAGCCAGTCCCGCGTCGGTTTTGCGGTAAAACACGTTAAAACCACGACTGACCCCATCAATATCTGAATAAGGATTCAGATATGAAAAGTTATAAGAAGTGGTGACTTTGCTGTTGTTGAAACCTAAGCCAATGCGTTTACCAGAGCCTAAGAAGTTATCTTGTAAGATACTGGCGTTAAATAACACCCCTTGCGTTTGCGAATAGCCCACGCCTGCCATCAAATTTCCCGAGGCTTTTTCCACCACGGTATAATTCACATCGACTTGGTCAGTGCTGTCTGCGACTAAGGGGGTTTCTACGTTGACATCGTCAAAATAGTTTAAGCGTTGTAAACGTTGCAAAGAGCGTTTCACCGCTTTAGTCGAAACCCAGCCGCCTTCCATTTGACGCATTTCACGGCGCAACACTTCATCGCGGGTGCGCACGTTGCCGATATAATTAATGCGGCGTACATAAGCGCGTTTGCCGGGGTCAATAAAGAACTTTAAGGCAACGGTTTTATTCTTGTTGTCTACTTCAGGAATCGCGTTGATATTGGCGAAAGCATAGCCTTCATCACCAACGCGTTCGGTAATTGATTCGGTGCTCGCGGTGACTTCTTTACGGGAAAAGACATTACCAGTCTTTACCGCCACTTTTTGCATTAATTCTGCTTCAGGCGCGATTAAATTACCCACTAATTTCACATCAGAAACCGTGTATTTATCACCCTCAGTTAAATTAATTGTCAAATAAACTGATTGTTTATCAGGTGTTAAGGAAACTTGGGTGGAATCAATATTGAAATTAATGTAACCGCGATCCAAATAAAATGAACGCAGGGTTTCCAAATCCGCAGACAGCTTTTGTTTAGAATATTGATTATCTTTGGTGAACAGCGACAACCAGCCGCCCGTGCTCAGCTCGATTTCTTCTAATAACTCTTTACTGCTAAACGATTGATTACCCACAAAACTAATCTGACTAATTTGTGCAATCACGCCTTCTGACACATCAACTTGCACTTCTACCCGATTACGATCCACAGGGGTGACTGTTGATTTAATCTTAACTGCATATTTTCCCAAATTAAAATATTGGCGTTGTAATTCTAATTCTACTTTTTCCAAAATCGAGCGGTTAAATACCCGACCTTCGGTAAATCCAATACTTTTTAACGACTTGGTTAAATCTTCTGTTGCAAGGTCTTTATTGCCCACAAAAGTGACTTTTGCGATAGAGGGACGTTCATCAATGCGCACCACCAACACATTGCCTTCACGTTCTAGGCGCACATCTTTAAACAAACCTGTTTTGAATAAAGCTTCAATCGCACTGCTGGCATTTTCAGGGGTGAATTTTTCCCCGACTTTGACAGGTAAATAATTAAATACTGTCCCTGCGGAAATGCGCCGCAAGCCTTCTAAACGAATATCTGCCACATTAAAAGCGTCAAAAGCATAGCTTTGTTGACCGAGCAAACACGCCCCTAAAACTGTTGTGCCCCACAGGGTGCTCCGAATCAGTTTGCTAACTTTCATCCTAATAACCGTCCTACATCGTTCACCAAGGCTACGCTCATCAACATTAAGATCAGGGTTAAGCCGACACGTTGCAATAAAGATTGGGCATTATCGTCCAAGGGACTGCCCTTGAGCCATTCTATCAGATAAAACAGTAAATGCCCGCCGTCTAACATTGGAACAGGCAATAAGTTTAAAACACCTAAACTGATGCTGACTAAGGCGAGGAAAGAAATAAAGGTGACCATGCCCAATTGTGCCGAGCGTCCTGCAAATTCAGCGATGCTGAGCGGCCCGCTGATATTTTTTACAGAAACTTCTAAACTCAGCATTTTTCCCATCAAACGCAAGGTCAATAAACTCATATCCCAAGTTTTTTCGACACTGTGGGTCACTGCGTCAAACAAACCGTAATGTTCTAAAACCACATATTCATCAGGTAAAACATAATTTTGTAATGCAGCAATCCCAATACGTCCATCACCTTTGACATTTTCGGGGGTGACTTTCACGTTAAAATTGGCTTGTCCTGCTCTTTCCACTTCCAGCGTTAAATTTTGCTGCGGACGACGATTAATATACTGTGCCAAACTCACCCAGTCAGTAATTGCCAGCGCGTTAACCCGCACAATTTTATCGCCGATTTTTAAACCTGCTTTTTCTGCAATGCCATTGGGGACAAGATTGCCCACAATCGCAGGAATTTGTGGACGGAAGGGCTTAATGCCTAATTTTTCGAGAAAATGCCCTTGCGCCAAATCATCAATATTTAAGCCTTGTAAATCTAAATTCGCATCATATTGAATCTGTTCGCTGCCATGTTGGCGCAAACGATAAGTGACGCTGCTGTCATTGCGCGACAAACTTTGTAAAGTGTGATTGACCACGCTTTCCCAACGTTCCGCAGTGTGACCATTGACCGCTATCACTTCATAATTGGGTTTAATGCCTGCTTTTGCGGCGACGCTGTTAGGCGTGATTTCACCGACCATCGCGCGCATTCCTGAAATACCCAACATAAACATCAAGATATAAGCCGCAATTGCCAGCAGAAAATTAGCAATAGGTCCTGCCACCACAATCGCAGCACGCACGCCCAAAGTTTGGCGATTGAAAGCACGATTTAATTCGGCTTCAGGAACAACGCCTTCGCGCTCGTCCAACATTTGCACATAACCGCCCAAAGGAATCGCGGCAATCACGAATTCCGTGCGGTCTTTTCCGAAATGGCGTTTCCACAAAGTGGGACCAAAGCCAATGGAAAAGCGCAAAATTTTCACACCGAGGCGTTTTGCAACCCAATAATGCCCATATTCGTGAATAGTGACCAAGAGGGCAATTACCACGAGAAAAGCGAGTAAGCTTTGCAAGAGAGACATCATAAAGTTGTGAGTAATTCCTCAGCGAGTTGGCGGGCGCGGGCATCGTCTTCCAAAATAATTTCTAGCGTATTTGCCGCACGTCCATTGAGACGGGATAAGATTTGTTCAATTAATTCTGCAATCGCGGTGAAGCGCAATTTGCCAGCTAAAAATGCCTCAACGGCGATTTCATTTGCCGCATTTAAAATAGCGGTGGTGGTGCCGCCTGCTTGCATCGCTTCATACGCCAGACGTAAACAGGGAAAACGTGCAAAATCCATCGGCTCAAATTCGAGTTTGGCAATTTCTAATAAATTCAAACGCGCCACGCCCGAAGTCATGCGCTCGGGAAATGCCAACGCGTGCGCTATCGGGGTGCGCATGTCGGGGTTGCCCAACTGCGCCAATACCGAACCGTCCACATATTCCACCATCGAATGAATCACGCTTTGTGGATGAATTAATACTTCAATGCGCTCGGGCGGCGTATTAAATAACCAGCAGGCTTCAATCACTTCCAAGCCTTTATTCATCATCGTCGCAGAATCGACGGAGATTTTACGCCCCATTTTCCACTTCGGATGATTACAGGCTTGCTCAGGGGTGACGCTGCTTCATTGGTCGAAAGGGTAATTCCGAAACGGGCCACCCGATGCGGTCAACAAAATCCGACTCACGCCCACGGCGGTTAAATTTTTAACCCCATGCTGGGTAAAACTGGCGGGCATACATTGGAAAATCGCAT
>JBDKHS010000154.1:0-4850 GCA_039797505.1 Pseudomonadota bacterium
AAAAGACCGCGATTAAATACAACGACAGCCTTACATTAAGCGGCATTCCTTCAGAAGCTTTGGAATACAAACTCGGCAATCGCTCGGCACTGGACTGGATAATCGACCAGTACCAAATCAGCACCGATAAACGCAGCGGCATCACCAACGACCCGAATAATCTCGAAGATGAGAGCTATATCGTCAAATTAATCATGAGAATAGTGACGGTGAGCGTGGAAACGGTGGGGCTGGTGAAAGAGATTAGTGAGTGTGAGTTGTAAACTGCGCCCCTAAATCCTTTTTAGGGAATTTAGGGGCTGATTTTAATTTTTAAGAAGGTGCGGGGCGCAGCTTAATTGATAACACGCCCTAAGCTGTTTAAAAATACTTCGGAACGTCTTCCTCCTATCCCGAACTAATGGGCGTTTCAACGTTGATTTTAATTGAATCTCGAAAGTGAACTTAAAGCCCATCAGTTAGCTGTCTTAAGTACTTGCTAAAATCTGTGCTAAATCCATGCGATAAGCTTGAATCGCAGGAATCAATGCAGCAACAATGCCCAATCCTAAACTGGCGAGAATTACCCAGATTTCTTGCGACAACCACAACGCGCCTGTGAAATGTAGGGCATGCAAGTCATTCATCCACCAGCCCAAGCAACTTGCGCCGAAGTGTCCAAACAATAAACCCACGACAACCCCAGCCGCCGCCAATAATAAGCCTTCACAAAGTAATTGCCAGAAAATATAAGCCCGGCTTGCGCCCAAAGTTCGCATAATTGCCAAATCATAACGGCGTTCTTGCAAGGCGTTTAACAAGGCAACCCCGATGCTACAAAATGCGATGAGGCTGAAAATTGCGCCAAACACCTGCAAAGTTTCTGCGCCCACACCAATTAATTTTAATAAACGTGCGATTTCCAAAGGCGGCGCAGCTGCTTGTAAAGCTGATTGAGCATTGATCAAGCGCGGAAAACTGATCGCCGCCAAGGGGGTTTTATAAGTAATTAACACGGCGGTGAGTTCGTGCTCGCTCGCATTGGCGGGCTGTGTGGAATGCTCGTGAGGTTCATGTACTGCCCAGACACTTTCCACCGCTGTTAAAATTAATCGGTCTAAAATCGTGCCTGTGGGCTGCAAAATCCCAACAACTTGATATTGTGCTTGTGCATGGGTTTCGCCGCCCGCGTTTAAACCGTGTGAACCTGAAAATGCTTGTCCTAATTGCAGTTGCGTGGTTTTTGCGGCTTGTGCACCGAGCACGACTTCCAAAGGTTTTTCCCAAACTTTGCCCGCCGCAAATTGCGCGTGATAATGCTGTAAATAGTTAGGAGTCGTGCCAACAATGCGTAAACTTTGGTAGCTGTCACCCAAGGCAAGAGGAATTGCGGTTTTAACCCAGAGGTGTTGCATCCAAGGTTCTGCAGCACTTAGCGCAATATTACCCGTGGGCAAATCGGCGTGATAAATACTCGATAAAATTAATTGCAGCGGGCTGCCTTTTGCGCCAATCACCACATCAAAGCCTTTCGCATCACGATGCAATTTGTCGGCAATTTGGGTGCTGAGCAGCAATAATAAAATAATCGTGCCTGTGCCCAGACCGATTAATAATAGGTTTAATAAAGTATTCAGGGGGCGCAGGCGCAAATAGGCCCAGCTTAATTGGAATAAATTCATCCACTTTACCTTCTAAAGTGTGAACCTCAGTCCTTCAGGGAAAGAGTTCAATTGTGCTCATATCGCATGAGTATGTGACTATTTTCGATAAGCTCTTCGTTTGCAGAGAGGTCATGCACCAAGCTGTCGATGGCTTGGTTCGTCAACCGATGAGCTTGAGTCTGGATTGAAACATTGCGGCAACTCCAGCAGGCGAGTTCCTTGAAAATAATTTTTGACCCGTTGGTCGTGGGTGGCAATTACTAAACTGGCTTGTGCGGCATGTTGTTGTAATAAATCTAACATTTGTGTGCAGTGCGCATCATCTAAGTTCGCGCTGGGTTCGTCGGCTAAAATTAATTGTGGGCGGTTGATAATTGCACGTGCCAAAGCCACCCGTTGCGCTTGTCCTTGGCTGAGTTGGGCGGGATACTGTTGTGCAAAATCTTGTAAATTTAAGGCAGTTAAAACTTCGAGAGCGCGAGCTTTGTCGCGAGGCAGTTGTGCTAACGCTTGCGCTAATAGCAGATTTTCCAAGACGTTAAGCGCGGCGACTAAATGCAAACGTTGAAACACCACGCCAATTTTTTGCCCCCGAAACCTGTCTTGCGCGCTGGGGGATAGTTTGGCTAAATCTTGCCCTA
Organism: Pseudomonadota bacterium; assembly: GCA_039797505.1. Lineage (GTDB taxonomy): Bacteria > Pseudomonadota > Gammaproteobacteria > Beggiatoales > Beggiatoaceae > JAQTYU01. Next base: position 2,285 of record JBDKHS010000154.1, read on the forward strand.
GCACAATTAATGTACCCTGTTGCGGCGTTAATAAACCCGCCAGCAAATGCAACAAAGTGGTTTTACCGCTGCCCGACGCGCCGACAATCAAGCAACGTTCATCTTGTGCCATCTGCCAGTGGGGAATTTCTAGCACGGTATTTGCAAGATACGCAAAGTGTAATTGATCAATGACGAACATGAGATTTCCCAAGATTTTTGTTATACTGTAACATGATCTTAACGCGAATTTTGCGGGTCTGTCATTTTTCTCGAAACAGCCTCTTGTGTTCACAAAGGCTATTCCTTATTATTAAGCATTAAAACCGACTGAATTCCATAGTATCCGCATGAAAATACGTAGCACTGCCTATCCAACGCTGGAATTACTCCAGACTCTTTACCCTCGCGTGTTCACCAGTGATGATAAAGAAGTCCTGCCGTTAAAAATTAATATTCACAATGACTTATTTATCGCTCTCAAGGATCAAGCCAGTAAACGTTCTATCCGTGATGCCTTAAAAATTTACACTAAACGTCCTGCCTATTGGAAGAAACTTGTCCTCGGTGCAGAACGTGTCGATTTAAATGGCACGGTGTGCGGTACGGTGGAGACAGACCATTTAGAGCTTGGGAAGCAAGCAATTACGCGGGCTTCTGAACGTCTCAAAGAGCAAAAGCTAGCGGCAGGGGAAACCGTTGCCAGCAAGCCTAAAGCTGCGAAACCGAAAACTGCGCCGCCCAAAACGGGGGGGACGACGGAACGTCCTGCAAAAGCGAATTTCTTGCGCAAAGGACAACAGCCGCGTCCACATCCTGCAAATAACGCGAATGCCTCGCCTAAGTTTGGGGACATCAACAAGCCCGCGCCTAAAATTATGTCAAAAGCCCAGTATCGTAGCGAGCTGGCGAGTGATTTACCGCCTGTGGAACGCACTGCAACTGACAGCACCCGCCCTGTGATTACGCTAAAAAAGCGGCGGCATTTTGAAAAGCCTGAAGAATAAAAAAATCTGAACCACGATTTACTGAATTTTCACAATGAGCATCACTGTGTGAATTGTGGTTCGGAAATTTTTAATTATTCCCCTTTCCAAGATATTAAATCTCCCCTCTTCCCATGAAATCCTTATCCTTCATAAGCATTTACTTTGCAATCTAAGCTATCCTTAGAGATAAGCTTTTGCAAAGTATATCCATGATGAGCCATTACACTTCCTTTCGTACTACAATCAAGGTTTTTATGCTATTGGGTGGGTTATTTCTCAGTCAGCGCGCTGGAGCACCGCCCCCCGGTTTTAATTGCACGACAAATCAGTGGATTGTCGACACGATTCCATTAATCATGGAAGTGATTTCTGTAAAGTCCGCGCCCCCTTTTACCGCAAGTTTTAACGCCAAACCACAAATGAGCTTGCTGAATGAAGCCTATTATTGGAATTTTGGGGACACGCCTGAAGACACTTGGATTAAGGGCGGTGCGACAACTGCACATACTTATAATGCGGCAGGCAATTATTTGGTTCGTGCGCAATTACGGACAGAATATCCCGATGCAGCCTATCCCAGTATTATTTGCCACAGCACTTATAAGGGAAAAATCCAGTTTGAGCTGAAAGATGCGGGATTAGAGTCCAGTTACCACGCAGTTTATATTCCAAGTACGGGAGAACTTTATATTCCTGCTATTGAACTGCTTGGTGATACGAAGGTCGCTTATGAAGTCTATCTGATGCAACAAATCGGTTTTAGTTTTAACTTGGATTTGAATCGGATAAAAACTGTACTTAACGCTTATAAAATGCCTCTCCGTGCAACGTATGCTTCAAATACAGGTTCGGTTTACTTGCCTTATGTGGAAGTTTTTGGAAATCCTCAAACTACTCGCACTTACGAAGTTTACTTACAACAAGAAGCAGGCAGTTTTATTTTTGATTTAGATTTACAGAAGATACTGAAAATATACGATTAACTGTCTGAACCCCAATTCACACAATTACCACAATTAAATAAAAAAATTTATCTTTTAATTGCGGTAATTATGTGAATTATGAAAATTGTGGTTCAGATAAGAAAACCCCCGATGTCTTTAAAAAACATCAGGGGTTTCCTTATCTGGAGAGTTTATACCTTTTAATGAGTTAGGAACTTGAGTTTAGACTTTAACTATTCGATTCCGAACTTTCAGCTTCAACGGGCGCAGTTGTTTCCTGCGGTGCAGCGTCATTACTAGCACTACAACTGTCACTGGGTAAAACCACCCGCATGGGTTGGCTGGGCAAGCCTAAACGCGCTTCAAACACACTGGTGAAAAATAACACCCGTTTCACATAGGTTTTCGTTTCGCTGAATGGAATCATTTCTACCCAAGCATCCGCAGGCAAACAACCATATTTCGCAACCCAAGCTTTGGAACGCCCAGGACCTGCGTTATAACCTGCGGTTGCTAACATGAAATTGCCATTAAATTGTGACGAAAGCATTCTTAAATACGCCGTACCCATTGCGATATTATTGTCAATCTGCAACATGTCGCGCTCGCCATTGGCAACATTTAAGCCCACTTTACGCGCCATCATGCGCCCCG
>JBDKHS010000155.1:0-10077 GCA_039797505.1 Pseudomonadota bacterium
TCCCCTAAAGGGGACTTAAAATCACAATAATGCTTATCTTTAGCCCCCTTTAGGGGGTTGGGGGCACAGTTAAAACTGACTTTGATACTCTCCTCCCTTTAGGGAGCATAGTTAAGATTCAAATCTTCCGCATTATAACAGGCTATAGGCTTGATTGATGATACGCCATAACCTGAGTACGACGAAATTATAGGAGTTACGCAGTTGAATCGGTAACTGTTTGATTTTACTAGAAACATGATTGTGCAGCGCACAATGCTAACTCATTGTAAATAAAAGAATTAGTGTTTTAACTGCGTAACTCCTATGAGTATTCATGTAGTTGCAGCTTTATACGGTAACAAAATGAAATATATGATTATATTCGTCGAACTCAGGTTAATTTAATATCACTGCCTCTTTAGTAATACCATATCTTTTATGTGTTTTTTACGCAGTTAAGAAATATTTTGGGACTTGATTTCGAGGCAGAGTAAATCACAATAAAAAAGGAGGTATTTTTTAGATACCTCCCAAAAGCAACCTTGCAACTACAACGGTTGAGGAACTACTTGAACTCAATTAGTAAAGAATTGTTGACGGAATGAAAACTCATGGGCTTTCCCCTGATTTTCAGGAATGACCTTCACTTTAAAATTAAGAGTGTCTTCATTGTTGATATTGAACACCCCAATGTAATAAATCGCATCTTGTTCTTGAATGGTTTGCATATCAATTGTGCTTAATTGCCCATTCAGATTAGTCACCGTTGCAGTGACCGTGCCGGGAACAGCCTTATCCCCCAGTTTCTTGTCATCACCGCTTTTGCGGATCGAAATATTTAACAAGGCACGATTCTTACTGCGCACAATTTGATTGGCGCGGGCAACCTCAGGCAATAACACTTCAGTATTTACCGCATTGTAGTGAATTACATAATTTCCAAAAGCTTCAAATTGCCCAGCCTGGCTGGAAAGACTCAGGAAGAATCCTGCAAGTGACAAGCTAATAGCAGCTAACAGACGCATCTCCATTTCTCCTTATTATGTGTGTTTATAACCCGACCTCATCTGTCGAGTGACAAAGCCATCGACAGATAGAGGTCGGTGGATGGTCTCTTCATAAACGAAGAGCTTACTAAAAATAATAACATGCTAATGCACGTGGGTACAATTGAACGCCTCTTCTGGAAAGGGCGTATTTTCAAACCTTAACAAATTGGATGAATATGTGCTTTCAGTTTAGTCTATGGTTGTGCCGTTGTCATTTTCAAGCCAAGGCGCACAGGTAATTTTTCTAAAGGCGCATTTAATAATTCATTGAGCGTAATCGGGGGCGTGGGCTGAAACAGCGCATTTAAAGATTTAGGTGATTGAATAAATTGCTTAATCGTCTCACTCACGCTGCCATCTAACACCCAGCCTGATTGTTGAATGGCTTGCGTAATTTTTTGCGCCAATGCGGTTTTTAAACCTTCCAAGGGCTGCCCTTGGCGTTGTGCCAAGAACCCTAACAGACGCGCATTTAAACCCGTCTCTTGATAATTTAGTCGCACTTCAGCGATTTGCATTTGTCCCGACAATTGTCCCCATTTTGGCAAGGCTGGCACTTTATTCAATTCCACCACCCCAGACCAATTACCCCACGCGCTGGATTTAATCACCGTTGCGACTTTCAACAAGTCCGCTTGTTGCAAACCTGAAAATGCAAGATCCCCCTGCCATTGTGCATAGCCTAAATTACGCAACTCTTTGCTGCTTAAATAATAATCGCCATAACCCACCGCTTTAAACATCGCCTGCCAAGAATCTTGCGCCGCAGTTTCGGGGAGGGGAATGCGCAGATCGTTTAATTCTAACGAGAAGGTCTCGGGCAAGGCGGCGGGCAAACTGAGCCATTGATAGGCAGCGGGCAAACGCAGTTGAGCCACGGAAAAATTTAAACCTTGCGGCGTGCTGCCCTGTACATTTTCAATCACGACTGCGCCTGTCCACGATAAATACGCCGATGAATAACGCAAAGTCACTTGTTTGGAAAGGTTCTTCACCGTTTGTTGCAAGCTGTCGCTCAAGGTGTAATCCACAAAAGCTTTTGTCCCACCCAAGATCGCAGCCAGTAACAACAACACCCCATAAAAAATACTTTTTAATACCTGACCCATTACGGTTGTCTCACCAAGCGGAAGCCTAAATAACTGGTTTTACGTTTTGGATCATGATACCCCCGAAATGAAGAACGCGAACGCCAAATTGTATCCGACCAAGCATTGCCTCGAATCACTTTGTGAATGCCATATTTTGCACCTGTCGGATCAGTTTGTGCGGCGGGAGAATAAGAGCCGTACCAATCACTCATCCATTCCCAAACATTCCCGATAATGTCATGTAAGCCATAAGGATTTTTGGGAAACTTGCCCACGACTTGGGGCTGCTGCACTTCACTGAATTCGCTGCTGCAATCTCCGCAATTTGCCATGTCTTTTTGTGGATCATTGCCCCACCAAAAACGGGTTTCTTTACCTCCGCGTGCGGCATATTCCCATTCTGCTTCGCTGGGGAGACGGTATTTTTTACCCGTTTGGCTGCTTAACCATTGGGCATAACTGACGGCATCATCCCAAGAGATATTAATCACGGGGTGTTTATCACGCCCCCAACCATTATCCTTGGGCTTTTCGCGCTTGGTGGCTTCACAAAATAAATCATATTCTGCAAAAGTTACTTCATAAACCCCGATTTCAAAGGCTTGCGTTAGGGTGACATTGTGCACGGGTAATTCATCAGGTTCACCGCCTTTCGCACCATCTTGAATATTTCCCATGTGAAAACTGCCTGCGGGAATGAGCTGCATTTCAGGCTCAAGATAATTGGGTTTAAGCGTGGGTTTTTCAGCTGCGTACAGTGAGCAACTCAGGCTGAGCAGCAAAACAGGGAAAATTAGTTTCATTATTGAGTTCCATTCATAACGTGGGAAAGGGTTAAATCATGCTGTTTGCATCAGAGTTTACAGGATGAAAGAAAGTTTTTAAGTGTGCGGTTTTAAGCTTTGATCCCATTGAAGGGGGTAAATTCTGATGCAGATTATTTTGATGATGACACATTTAGGTCACTAAATAGCGGACTTCTGTCTTAACACCCTGTGCACTCCAATCAATTACCCGCCAGCCCGCTCGTTGATCTTTAATTTCAAAACACAGGGTTTCCGTGTCGATTTGCAAGGCGGTGGAAGGGGTGACATATACCGTTTTATTGTCTTTGAGCATGGTGCGATCCGCATGATAATGTCCGCAAAATATCGCTTCAATCATGGGATATTCCCGAATCACTGCCCAAACTTCATCGTGATTGCGCAAGGGATAATAAGTGTCCATAAAAGTACAATTACACAGCAGCGGCGGGTGGTGCATAAACAGCAAGCAGGGTTCAGTTTGAGTCGAAAGTTGTTCTTGTAACCATGCAATTTGGCGGGGAGGGAGCACATAACTGGAGGTATCTAGGAAAAAGATGCGTTTATTTTTGACAGTCTGTGTAAAAAATAACATTTCTTCCGTAACAAACTCCTGCAAATTAAAGGTTTCTGCCAAGCGTCCCGCATGATCATGATTGCCTGCAATCACCCAGTACGGACTGGGAAAATCCTGTAAAGCTTGTTTAATCCATTGATATGATTCAATTTCTCCAGAAAACGCGGCTAAATCACCCGAAATCACCAAAAGGTCTAAAGGCTCTTGTCTAATACAATGTAATACCTCTAAAAACTGTCGCCGCACATCAACGCCAGAAATGGGTTCATCAGTGTGTCCGATATGTATATCGCTCACCTGCACAATCCGTAAGCTATCCACCATGATATATCCTTAATGCAGTCAATATTCCCATCCAAGCTGCGGTCAAATTCTATAATTTACAAGACATAGCAATTCTTAGACCAGCAATTTTATTAGGTAGCCTGAGTTCGGGATAAGAAAGAGTAGAAAATTTAGTAGTATGTAGGGTGGAATAGCGTAGCGTATTCCACCAAGAAACATGATAACTCTAGGCATGACGCAGTTGAATCGGTAACTGTTTGATTTTACTAGAAACACGATTGTGCAGCGCACAATACTAACTCATTGTAAATAAAAGAATTATTGTTTCAACTGCGTAACTCCTAGGCTGCTTAAAAACTTTTTTTATCCCGAACTCAGGTTATTTAATTGAGGAGTTACGCAGTTGAATCGGTAACTGTATTACTGCGGTGGAATACGGCTTGCGCCTATTCCACCCTACGCTAGATAAAGCTTTTTGAATTGATTAACCTCGTAGGTTGGGCTGCCAACGGCAACCCAATCTATTTTAATTTATGCTTATTTGTACCCACATAAACATTAACTTATTCAGTATTCATGTAGTTGCAGCTTTATACGGTAACAAAATGAAATATATGATTATATTCGTCGTACTCAGGTTAAGTAGTTTTCAACTGCCTAACTCCTAAATATTTAAAGATTTTTAAAAAGGCATTGGAATGCCTACCTCGTCGCTCCAGCGGCAAGGATTTTACAAGCTTCTGCCGTACAATGAAGCTCTTATCGATTCAACTGCGTCACGCCTAGCGTTATCACCTTTCTTGGTGGAATACGCTACGCTATTCCACCCTACGACTCAATTTTCTACTTTTCCTTATCCCGAACTCAGGTTACCTAGAGCCTGTCATCAATGAGACCTCAACTGCGCCCCAATCCCGAGGAGAGTCCCAAAGTGCTTTAAAGACAGCCCCCAACCCCCTAAAGGGGGCTAAAGATAAATAAGTTTTTGTTTAAAGTCCCCTTCAGGGGGTGGGGCGCAGTTAAACTATTCCAACCTGCCATGATGCGGCATACCAATCACCTTGATTTCACACCTGTCATCTGAAACATGAAATGAAAAAATGATTTTAAAATCAAAATAATCCAATATTAAACCCTATAAAATATAGATACTTTCAGAGAAATCAAAGCAAATCCACAGCCTTGCAAACCCGCACTTTTATAAATAAACCTGTTACCATTATTAATAAAGTATCACTGTGGAGTATCCATTAATGAAAGTAGATTGGTTAATTGTAGGCGCAGGATTTACAGGCGCGGTGTTGGCAGAACGGATTGCCAGCCAATTGGGTAAAAAAGTTTTAATTGTGGAACAACGCGACCACATCGCGGGCAATGCCTATGATTATTATGATGAACATGGGATTTTAGTGCATAAATATGGGCCGCATATTTTTCACACCAATGCCAAACACGTGTGGGATTATTTAGGGCAATATACCGAATGGCACAGTTATTACCATCATGTTTTGGGTTATGTGGATGGCAAGCCCGTGCCGATTCCGTTCAATTTAAATTCCTTGTACACGCTATTTCCACCCCGCTATGCCGATAAATTGTCCGATCAATTATTAGCGCAATATGGTTTTAATGTGAAAGTGCCGATTTTAAAAATTCGGGAAAGTGCCACAGGCGATGATTTACGTTTTTTGGCGGATTATATTTACAACAACGTGTTTTATCATTACACCCGCAAGCAATGGGATTTAACCCCCGAAGAACTGGGGCCTGGGGTGACGGCGCGTGTACCGATTTATATCAGCCGCGATGATCGCTATTTTCAAGACACGTATCAAGGTATGCCGAAATTGGGTTATACCGAGATGTTCCGCAATTTACTGAATCACAAGAATATTAAAGTGTTGCTGAATACGTCTTTCAAAGAATTGGAAGGTGAAGTGCAGTATGAACGCATGATTTTCACAGGGCCGATTGACGACTTCTTTGAACATTGTCATGGTGAATTGCCATATCGTAGTTTGCATTTCAAATTTATTCACTCGCCTGAAGACAATATGCAGGCAGTGGGCACAGTCAATTATCCCAATGAATATGCCTACACCCGCACCACGGAATTTAAACGCCTGACGGGGCAGCGCACTTTCGGCACAACTTATGTCGAAGAATATCCGCAAGCCTACAAGCGCGGTGAAAATACACCGTACTATCCTATCCCGAAAGAAGAATATCGCGAGTTATATCGTCGTTATGAAGCAGAAGTGACACGCCTGAATGGGCGAGTGTTGTTTGCGGGGCGTTTGGCAGATTATCAATATTACAATATGGACCAAGCGGTGGCACGGGCTTTGAGCTTGTTTGAAAAAACCATTGCAGTTTAGACCCCATTAGTGGCTCAAAGCTGGTTGTAGGTGCGAATTCATTCGCACAACGCGCTCGAATTAGAAGCGCACGCGAATAAATTCGCACCTACACTTAGCTCTTTTAATAACATGAACGATTCAGAAGTATTAGAAGTTACGCAGTTGAACAAGCGTAGAGTGGAATAGGCGTAAGCCGTATTCCACCGCAGTAGGGGTTTACGAAAAATTACGATTCCAACTGCGTAACTCCTAAACATGAACGATTCAGAAGTATTTAAACAAAACTCATAATACTGATTGAAGGTGGAGACATGTTTGAGAGATTGTTAAAGATACTGTTACTTGTATTTGGCTTTGGACTCAGTGGTGAATTACTTGCTACGAGCTGTGTCAGTACGGAAGATCGCGGCTTACGTGAAGCTTTGGAAGTTGGGGGCTGCGCCCCAGAACTGATATTAATTCCCGCAGGTAATTTTCAAATGGGCGCGAGCAACGCTTATGACGACGAAAAACCTGTACACAGAGTCAATATCGATGCCTTTTATATCGGACGTTATGAAGTCACGTTTGAAGAATACGAGCATTTTTGTGAGCAGACCCAACGCACAAAACCCAATGATAATGGATGGGGTCGTGGTAAACGTCCAGTGATTAATGTGAGCTGGCATGACGCAGTCGCTTACACCAAATGGCTCAGTGCACAAACCAAACAAGAATATCGTTTACCCACGGAAGCGGAATGGGAATACAGTGCACGGGCTGGCAGCAATTTTCGCTATAGTTGGGGGGATAATCTTGATAGTAACAAGGCGAATTGTTTAAATAATGATTCGGGTGATAAATATGAACATGCCGCCCCTGTGGGTTCGTTTGCGCCCAATGCCTTTGGTTTATACGATATGACGGGCAATGTCACGGAATGGACTTGTTCAAAAAAAACCGATACCTATAATGGTAATGAAACTCACTGCTCGGATGCAGCCTTAGGCACAGTGGTGTTGCGTGGTGGCAGTTGGAACAGCAATGCCGATTATTGTCGTGTTTCAAATCGTGTGCGCAATTTAAAAGGCAATTGGATGAATCATTATGGATTTCGCGTGGTTAGAACCTTGACTGGGGTGCGGGCGGTCAAATAAATAAGTGACTAAATTCTCCTAGACGCTTAACCAGCAAAGCTGTAAAGATTGTCAGAATTAGGATTCACAAAATTCAAGGATGTTCAGAATTAAAAAACCTGCCAATCAGATGTTCATCTTGGTGACTTTGGATAATTCTGATTCTGACATCCGCTAATAAGCCTATTTGAAAGTGAGAACAGAGGAGTTCTTAACTTGCATTCCACCGCATTACACATTCAAACGACTGGTCAAATCCACCACTCGCGAAACTTCTTCTAAGCTGGTCATGCCTTCGACAATGCGGCGCACTCCATCGTGTGCCAAGGTCGCAAACCCTAACTGTTTCGCGTGTTGCCGAATATCATACGTGGTGCAACGGTGTGCAATTTTATCCTGCAAAGATTCATCAATACGCAACACTTCCATCAAGGCCACGCGCCCTTTATAACCGCGATGGTTACAGGCTTCGCAGCCCACGGGACGGTATAAAATTAAATCCTGTTGCGGAATTCCCAACAATTGCCAGTGCATTGCTGTTGGGAGATAAGGCTCTTTGCAGACGGGACATAATTGCCTAATTAAGCGTTGTCCAATAATCCCAATAGTATTTTCTGCAATAATATCAGGCAGCACCCCAATATCCAGCAAGCGCGGCACTGCTCCAATTGCAGAATTAGTGTGCAAAGTTGAATAGACTTGATGCCCCGTCATTGCCGCCCGAAATGCCATATCTGCGGTGTCTTCGTCGCGAATTTCCCCCACCAGAATAATATCGGGGTCTTGGCGCATCATCGAGCGAATCCCGTTGGCAAAATCCAATTTCACCGCCTCATTCACCGCCGTTTGTCGCACTTGCCCCAGTACATATTCCACAGGGTCTTCCAAAGTCATGATATTCACAGCTTCGGTATTCAAATAATTCAGAATGGAATACAGGGTGGTGGTTTTACCGCTCCCCGTCGGACCTGTGAGCAAAATAATTCCTTCGGGACGCGCAATCATCAGCTTTAACGCCATCAAATTCGCATCTGACAAACCCAAATTATCCACAGGCACAATGCCGCGTTGGCGGTCTAAAATCCGCAGCACGATATTTTCACCGTACACCGTGGGCTGCACCGACACCCGAAAATCAATTAACCGCCCCGCCAAGGTCAAGGAAATCCGCCCATCTTGTGCAATTCGCGTTTCGGCAATATTCATTCCTGCCATCACTTTTAAACGCACCGCAATCGCAGACCAATAATTTTTATGCAAACTGCGAATTTGTTGCAGCACGCCGTCAATACGATAACGAATTCTTAAAAAGCCATTTTCAGGCTCAAAGTGCACGTCAGAAGCATTGCGTTTCACCGCATCCGAGAGCAAAGCATCGACCAAACGCACAAAAGGCTGGCTGTATTCATTATTGCGGGTCAGCGCGATGCTTTGGAAATCAATTTCACCCGTTTCAATTTCGTGCAAAATCCCGTCTAGCGACAGGTCGTAACCGTATAAGTTATCAATCGCATTGATAATTTCGGTTTCGCTGGCGAGCACGGTTTCGACGGTAATGCCGTCCAGCGTCGCAGTCACTTGGTCAATGGCGAGAATGTTAAATACATCTGCCATCGCAATCAGTAGCGTTTTGCTGGCACGCTCATAACTGATGGGCAACAAGGTGTAACGCCGCGCCAAACTTTTGGGAACAAGGCGAATTGCCTCGTGATCAACCACCAGTTTTGACAAATCGACACTGTTATGTCCCAGCGTTTCCCCGAGAAAATCGCGCAGCACCGCCTCAGAAATAAAACCCAAATTGACTAAAACTTTGCCCAATTGTTCTTGAGTTTTTTTCTGTTCAGTCAGCGCGATTTTTAACTGGTCAGGCGTGATAATGCGCTGTTCGGTGAGCACCTCGCCTAGGCGTTTTGGGGTGTTATTTGCGGGTAAATTCATGGCGTTGGGTGTTGTGTTCCATTTTTATATCCCTCTTTCGTTTTCTCGCTCCCATGCTCCCGCGTGGGAATGCCTACTACGTCGCTCCAGCGGCGAGTCTCATGTCAAATTCTAGAATCTCTTCTAAAAATATCATATAAACTTAAATGAGATTTAGTGTAAATACCATGATCTATAAAGTAAACCCGCGCCGCTGGAGCGACGCAATACGCATTCCCACGCGGGAGCGTGGGAACGAGATAACTGCATGTTTAGCTCCCTTTTAGGGGATTGGGGGCTTCTTTTTTAAAAACTCACAAACGCCCGCGATCATCATTCACAAAACCCAACAGCGGCTCGTGCCAATCTCGCGTTAAGGCGATGACTTTGAATAACTCACCCATTTCACTGGGCAGGATTAAAATCTTGGTTTGTTGCGTGAGTTTGATATATTCACGCGCTTCTTGTTTGTCGACATGTTGCAATAAGATTTCTGTCAAACCACAGCCCAATAAAAAATTGGCTTGATTGGCATAAGCGGCAACTTCCAAATTTGCAGCCTCGGCAGCAGTTGCCACGGCGGTGAAATCCACATGCGCGGTAATATCTTGTAAACCCACTAAAATTAGCGGGTCAGTGTGCGCACGGTGCTGGTAATGACACATCAATGTGCCCGTATCGCGTTGTGGATGATAATATTCCCGCGCAGGAAAACCATAATCCACCAGCAAAATCACCCCCGCTTGAAACGGCTCGCTTAATGCCTGCAACCATGCGTTTAAATAGGGATTACGTTCCGTGGTGTACGGCGTGGGTACGCATTCTCGCAACTGTTCCCCAAAAGTTTGCAAGGCGACATCTTGGGCGGGGCGCATTTCCCATTCAAAAGCTTTGC
>JBDKHS010000156.1:0-3877 GCA_039797505.1 Pseudomonadota bacterium
ATTTTAGCACGCTGTTTTTTAGCTTGTTTAGGATTCAAGATAATTGCGCCCCCAACCCCCTAAAGGGAAGAGAGTATCAATGTTGGTTTAAAAGCAGCCCCCAACCCCCTAAAGGGGGCTAAATACAAATAATTATTTATGTTTAAAGTCCCCTTTAGGGGATTTAGGGGCTTCTTTAAAGCCCCCTTTAGGGGGTTGGGGGCGCAGTAAATCTAAGCATATTGCTGCAAGAAATTTCGCAATAAATCATGACCTTGTTCACTTAAAATCGATTCTGGGTGAAATTGTACCCCTTCAATCGGCAAAGTTTTATGACGCACACCCATGATTTCATCGATTTCGCCATTGGGCAAGGCAGTCCATGCGGTGATTTCTAAACAGTCGGGGCAACTGGCTTTTTCAATCACAAGGGAATGGTAACGGGTTGCAGAAAACGGATTATTCAAGCCTTTAAACACGCCTTGATTTGCGTGGTGCATCGCAGATAATTTGCCGTGCATGGTTTGGCGGGCGTGAATAATTTTGCCGCCAAAGGCTTGCCCGATACTTTGATGTCCTAAGCATACGCCCAAAATCGGAATTTTTCCTGCAAAGGCTTGAATCGCTGCCACGGAAATCCCTGCTTCATTCGGGGTGCAAGGGCCCGGCGAAACTACCAAATACTTAGGCGCAAGTTCCGCAATTTCTTGAATCGTAATCTGATCATTACGAAATACTTTGACTTCCGTGCCTAATTCACCAAAATATTGCACCAGATTATAGGTGAATGAATCGTAGTTATCTATCATCAATAACATTGCATTATCCTTGCTGCAAGCCAGCGGCTGCCATTGAAACCGCTTTAAACATCGCCCGTCCTTTGTTCAACGTTTCTGTCCATTCATTGGCAGGAATTGAATCGGCAACAATGCCCGCACCTGCTTGAATATACAGCATTTGGTCTTTAATCACGGCGGTGCGAATCGCAATCGCTAGGTTCATGTCACCTTTCCAGGTCAAATAACCCACTGCGCCGCCATAAATGCCACGTTTCAAGGGTTCTAATTCGTCAATGATTTCCATTGCACGAATTTTTGGCGCGCCGCTCAACGTGCCTGCGGGGAAAGTCGCTTTTAATACGTCGAGCGCATTTAAACCCGATTGCAATTCTCCCGCCACATTGGAAACGATGTGCATCACATGGGAATAACGTTCAATCACCATTTTTTCCGTGACTTTGACCGTGCCAATTTCAGACACTCTGCCCACATCATTGCGCCCCAAATCGATCAGCATTAAATGTTCAGCAATTTCTTTGGGGTCTTTGAGCAGTTCTTGTTCTAAAGCCTGATCTTCCACTTCATTTTTACCGCGTGGACGCGTGCCTGCAATCGGGCGCACTTGGACGGTTTTTCCTTCTAATTTCGACAATAATTCAGGCGACGAACCCACAATGTGGAATTCATCTAAATCCAAGAAGTACATATAAGGTGAAGGATTGAAACAGCGTAAGGCGCGGTAAATATTCAGCGGGGGCACGGTGCAGGGAATCGACATGCGTTGTGACAGCACCACTTGCATGATGTCTCCATCGACAATATACGATTTGCCTTTTTCAACCGATTGTTCAAATTGTTCCCGCGAAATATACGGCTTGAAATCGCTTTCTTGCACGGGCGCAGTCGGCGTATTCAAAGGCGGCGCAACACTTAAACTCAGGCGCGTGACCAAATCATCCAAACGTTTTTGGGCTTGATGCAATGCGTTAGCTTGAGTGCTGTCGGCGTGCACGATGAAGTAGAGTTTGCCTTGTAAATTATCAAACACCAGCAATTCATCAGACACCATTAATAAAATATCGGGCGTGCCTAAGGGATCGAGATGGGTGACATTTTGCAAACGTGGTTCGACATAACGCACGGTGTCATAGCCAAAATAGCCGACAAAACCACCAATAAATGAAGGCAGTCCTTTAAAATCAGGTACACGATAACGTTGTTGAAATTCGTGAATCCAAGTTAAAGGATCAGCGGTTTCTAATTCTTCAATCACTGCGCCGTGTTGCAAGACTTGGATTTTTTGCCCCACAACCCGCAGCACCGTTTTCGCAGGCAAGCCGATAATTGAATAGCGTCCCCACTTTTCCCCGCCTTGCACCGATTCGAGTAAATAGGAATACGCCCCCGTTGCCAGCTTTAAGTAAGCACTTAAAGGGGTGTCGAGGTCTGCGAGGACTTCCCGAATAATCGGGATGCGGTTGTAGCCTTGGCTACAATACGAGGAAAATTGTTCTGGGGTCATGCAAAAAATCCATTTAAATTAAAAAGCTATGCGTAACTCGGGCGTAATACCCCAATTAAATCACGCAGTTCACCAAAATCGTCTAACACCGCATCAGGATGACTGAGACGAATATCTTCACCATGATTATAGCCATAACTCACACAAATCACCTGTAAGTGCGCGGCGCGGGCGGCTTGTACGTCGTTTTTAGAATCGCCAATCATCACACTGTTTTGTGGCAATACGTTAAAGTGTTGCGTGGCATGAATTAAGGGTAAAGGATCAGGTTTTTTACTGGGCAAGCTGTCGCCGCTTAAAATCAAGTTGAAAAAGTGGGCAATGCCTAATTGTTCTAACAACGGCTCGGTGAATTGACGCGGTTTGTTGGTAATACACGCCATTAAAAACGCATGGTCGTGTAAATATTGTAAGGTAGTTTTAACGTTGGGATAAAGTAGACTGTGCTGTCCGTTGCAATGGCTGTACGCATGTTTGAACAGCGGTAAGGCGCGTTGAAACAAGGCTTCGTCAGGTTCGCCGTGCATGTCGTTGACCAGCGCACGCTTGATTAAGCGTTCCATGCCATTGCCCACCCATTCACGCACGGGGGCAATGCCGCGTTTTGGCAAGTGCAATTGTTGCATCATGCTGTCCACTGCGAATGCTAAATCGGGAACGCTGTCGACTAAAGTGCCGTCTAAATCTAATAAAATCAGTTGAGGAACACGAAGTAAAACCATTGATTTATGCCTGTGCTAATTCTGCGCGCATTGCGGCGACCGTGGCGCGATAATCGGGGGTGTTAAAAATCGCCGAACCTGCAACAAAAGTGTCTGCGCCTGCGGCGGCAACTTCTCGAATATTATCGATTTTAATTCCGCCATCCACTTCTAAGCGAATTTTGTGCCCACTATTATCGATTAATTTCCGCACTTGGCGCAATTTGTCTAAAGTCGAAGGAATAAAGGATTGTCCACCGAAACCGGGGTTGACTGACATCAGTAAAATCATATCGACTTTGTCTAAAACATAGTCTAAATAATGCAGCGGGGTGGCGGGATTGAAGACTAAACCTGATTTACAACCACAGTCGCGGATTAATTGTAGGCTACGATCAATATGTTCGCTGGCTTCGGGGTGAAAAGTGATATAAGTCGCGCCTGCTTTGGCGAAGTCGGGAATAATGCGGTCTACGGGTTTTACCATCAAATGCACGTCAATCGGTGCAGTAATTCCATGTTTACGCAGGGCTTCACACACCAAAGGACCAATGGTTAAATTGGGAACGTAGTGGTTATCCATTACGTCAAAATGCACTATATCTGCCCCAGCAGCCAACACATTATTTACTTCTTCGCCTAAACGGGCAAAGTCGGCAGATAAAATTGAGGGGGCGATGAGATAATCAGGCATTCTGTACTCCAGTTCGGTCAAACGAAAATTTTTTCAATACTATGCTGTATGGGTCATTCTCGCAAGCATCTTGACCGTGCTGAGGGGGAGATGAGTGTAGGGTAGGCATTGCCCATCGTGACATGCTCTCTATCTAGTTTGGTGGGCGATGCCCACCCTACTGTAGTCTATAGGATGTGCCGACGATAGGAGGCGCATCAAT
>JBDKHS010000157.1:0-10056 GCA_039797505.1 Pseudomonadota bacterium
GGATTCAAAAACCCAACGCGAACCCGCTTGATACGCTTGTTGAATTTTCTGACAGGCTAAATGCCGCGAACGTCCACGACGAAAACCGACACTGCTCTCACTTAAAACACTGTCCAAAGTAGGCGTTAATACCTGTGCCACAGCGCGTTGCATGACGCGGTCAAAAAACGGGGCAACTTGTAATAAACGTGCGCTGCCATCTTCTTTTTCTAAACTTTGCTCGCGTAGGGGCGGAATTTTATATTCACCTGAAATCAAACGGGCTGCTAATCCTGTGAGGCGTTCTGCTATTTCTTCTTCAGAATATTCGCCTTCCACATTGTCATTTTGCAAAGTTTCATAAGCAGTTTGTAAATTATCCAAGCTGCTCACTTGTTCTAGAAGTGAGTTCACCGCCACCGCCCGCGCCACCGTGCTTTGCCCTTCCAATGTCTCTAATTGATAGCGTCCCCAGCCAAAAACACGCCGTTGCCCAATGCCCACATATTGCCCCAACACCCAATATAACCATTGTGTTGCAGGCAAATCTTGCATATCAAACACACATTCACCCAACAAACCGCCCATAGGTTTCGCCTTGCCTTCGGCGTTGTAATACGCATAATCCATCCAAAATACTTGCGCGGCTCGTAAACGTTCCACGCTTTCAGAATGGCGAGCGGGCACGGCGGTTTCTCGTTGCCGCAGCAAATTTGCCAAAGCATCATACATGCGGTCATTTAATAAACTGAAACTCAGGTGGTGTTTGTGCCGACAAAAACGTTTATCGCCTGATTTTCCCTCACGTTGCGGGCGCGGCAATAATAAGGCGACGGGCGCAAGCCAGCGTAAACGGCAATAGTCTTGCGCCTGCCAAAATGCGGCTTCATGTTGCAGCATGAACATATCGTAAGCGGTGAGACCCGAAACGTGACGGGCGGGAAAATCGTGCCAAAGGTCGGTGATGCTGTGCAGCAGCACCTTGTCACGCAATGGCACGTTATCATCTTGAAATCGCACGCTATACGGCAATAAGTGTAAGCATTCAATGATATGTTGTAATAAGGTTTCGCCGCCGCCCAGCATCAACACTGCAAAACGATAATAATCGCCTGCTTGATATTCTGAATGTCCACTTTCGGGTACGTCGATGAGGGCGTATTGTTCGTAATCTGGGAGATTGCCGATAAGATGCCGCAGCCATGCGGTGATGATGGGCTGGTGAAATAGGCGAAAACTGGTTTTTTCAGTGAATTGCAGGGTGACGTTGATGCCCCGTAAGGGCAGTAATGTGTCCAAGGCTAACAAGCTGATATTCCTCACTGGGCTGTCTTCAGGATAATTTACACAGCTCTTGAATTAACCACAAGATGAGGGGGTTAGATAAAGACTTTTCACCCCCTTTGAAAAAGGGGGCTGGGGGATTTAAAAATCTTCACTGAAGCCCCCAACTCCCTAAAAGAGGTAAAAACTAAACAATTGTTTTTAATCTTTAAAGTCCCCTTTAGGGGATTTAGGGGCTGGTTTTAATCTTTAAGGGGGTTCGGGCGTTGCTGGTGCAGGTTTGTAACCTGCACCGTAACGTTTCAGTTTATTCCGACGCTTTCAAATGTTCCAGTCGGGGTTACAAACCCCGACCGGCTAGGGGTCATTGTGGTTATCCTGTGATCGCTGAACCGAAAGGGCATTAAACAAACATGAGTAGATGTCATAATCGACTGCATCGCCGATAAGCCATTATTTGAGGCTTAATCTGATTATTAAACCCCCACGCACTCACTAACGCCCTAATTTTATTAAAGGCATTGAAACGATTAAATTAAACGTAACATGAAGCTAGATGCGGGGTTTAGCTGCCCCTTTTGAAAATTCTGCGATCTACACACGTCGGTGTCTAGTCTCTATTTGAAAGCACTCTTATTATTAAAGTTAAGCTTCAGAGTGAATAGTGTGGTAACAAGCTTGATTGCAGGCACGAATTTATTCACACAGTGCTATCGAGTCAAACACTCATGCGAATAAATCCACACCTACAAAAGGTTAAGTCTTGCAAACTGAACCTAAAATGAAAACGCCAAATGGATTTTATACAGCTTACATTTTAATCTTTAGCCTGCGCCATAATTATACGCGGCTTTCTTCCCAGAACGTTCAACGAAAGCCCAGAAATAGCAGTCGTTAAATTCTTTCAGGAACAACTGGAATATCCAATAATGTTCCAGCGTTTCATCGCCTTCAGGAACACGCGTTCCCGTATTATTGGCATCTTCATCCCAAGTGATGGCTGACAACAACACCAGTTTGGATTCTGATGAATTCAGCCAAGTCCGCAACAATTTAATGCTGGCATCCTTGTTCCCCAAATCACCTTCTTTGGGTAAACCGAATGCGTCGGCTGAATCACGGATAAAACCGATAAGATTGACGTGTTCAACATCATCATTCAGGAAGCTGTTTAATGCCTGTTTCAAAGCTTCGGTAAATGTCACTTTGCCAGGCAATGCCATTTGTTGATTAATTGCCGCAGGGTCGGCCACGATATTTAAGGGCAAAATCCCGAGTTCGGTTTTAATCCCTTGAATACTGTTTAGACCATACGCCATCGTTGCGACTTGCTTGCCTGTGGCATCAAATAATTTCGCTTCGTCGCCCTTGTCATTCCAAATTGCAGTAGCACTGCCAAACTTGAAACCACCTGTTTCAGGATGCACTTCGTTGGTGTAAACGCGGAAGCTGCGCCCTGCGGCTAAACTCGTGCCTTTGGGGAATACGAAGAATTGCTTGCTGCTCCATGCGGAGGTAATTTTCCAATCTGATAAGTCGGCAGCCGTCACGCCTTTGTTAGTGATTTCAACAAATTCGTCAGATTGCGTGCGTTTGACTAAGCCTCTGTAAGCTAACTTGGTGATTTCAACGCTGCCCGTTGCGGTCGGTGTTGCATTGGGATCAATTTGTGGACCTTCGTCGGGTTTATTGTCATCGGGTGGCGTGACAGGATTCGGATCAACAGGTTTAGGAGCTGGCGTAGGCTCAACGGGCGTAGGTTCTGGTTTGGGGACTGGTGCAGGATCAACAGCAGGTTTGTTAATCACAACCGCGACTAATTCCCAATGTTGATTGGCTGTGCCTGTCGCGCCATTGGTGGGATAGGAAATAATGTGTGCGCCTGCGGCTTGATTGCCGCCTTCAATATCTAACACAAATCCATTGAGTTTAGTTCTAATCAGGTAGGTATTTAACTCGTTGGGAACGGGAATTAATTCCCATTGTTGGTTAGATGTGCCTGTTGCGCCGTTGGCAGGATAAGAAATCACAGGGGTGACAGGGGCGGTGTTGCTGCCTGTGATATCAACCACGAAGTTGTTTAAGGCAGTTTGAATTAAATAGGTTTTGTCAGCGACAGGGACAAAATGCCAGTGTTGGTTAGGCGTGCCACTTGCACCGTTGACAGGATAGGAAATAATTTGGGTGACAGGGGCGGTGTTGCTGCCCGTGATGTCGAGCACGAAGCCGTTTAATTTGCTTCGGATTAAGTATTCGGTATGTACGTCAGGCACTTGTTGCACTGCTATTAATTCCCAATGCTGATTGGCTGTGCCTGTTGCGCCATTGCTGGGATAGGAAATAATGTGTGCGCCTGCGGCTTGATTGCCGCCTTCAATATCTAGCACAAATCCGTTGAGTTTGGTTCTAATCAGGTAGGTATTGACTTCGTTGGGAACGGGGACTAATTCCCATTGTTGATTCGATGTGCCTGTTGGGCCATTGCTAGGATAGGAAATCACGGGGGTGACAGGGGCGGTGTTGCTGCCTGTGATGTCAATCACGAAATTATTCAGTTCAGACTGAATCAGGTAAGTTCCTTCACTGCCTACGGGGACAAAACGCCAATGTTGATTGGCTGTTCCGCATTCACCATTGTGGGGGTAGGAAATAATCTGCGCACAAGCGGCAGTGCTTCCCCCTTGAATATCCAAAACAAAACCATTTAACTTGCTTCTAATCAGATAAGTGACACCATTGACTAAACTCATTAGAACATCCTCTTTAGTGTATTAAATTAGCGACAGTTTCACAAAAAAGTATTTGTAAACTGTTTTCTTATGTCTAACAATCCGTGTTAGAAAGACTAAGCAAGTCCGTAGTATCAATAATAATGCTAGATTTTGCAAATTTCAAACTTAAATAAATAAGTTTTTATCAAGGCAACTATAATGGCTTATTTAGTATAAATAAATAATAATATTTAAATTTATGATTAAACTTTAATAAATAAATTTTATATTTTTATTAATATAAAATTTAATGGATTAAGATTTTTAAGTTTAAATATTTATGGTGTAGAAATCGCGTGAAATATCGCAGACTACGTGGGGAGTTTAAGGACTGGCAATGCTCGTAGTACTGCGAGTCCTAATTGTGTGGGCTTCAAAACGATCTAGTTTTTTAAAACCTAGGAAGATAAACAAAGCAGAATCAAAGCAAACGGGATTAAAAGGCATTTAGCGGTGGATAGCTCAGGCTTTCTTTTATTCACCTATTGCAGCAAAGCCAATTGGATAATGGCTATCATCCAGAACGCATTTGGAAAGAGTTAGAAAAGTATTATCCTGAAATCAGGGATAAAATCCAGTTTGAGTTATTGCCCAAGCCCTCTAGGCAAGAGAAATTAGCGCAAGGAAAAACAGGTTTTGTGCCCGTCAAAGCCCGATGGGTAGTAGAACGTTCAAATGCTTGGGTAGAGCGGTGTAAGTCGCTGGTTAAGAACTTTGAACGGACTCTTGAGAATGCTAATGCTAAACTGTGTTTTATCAGACTTATCATTAAACGACTTGCGGCTTTTTCAAGCCTCCAAATCGGTTCTATAAACTTAACTGCGTCCCCAAGCCACTAAACAATGTTTAATAACATGGTAGCCCGTATGAAGCATAGCAAAATGCGATGGATTTCAATCATCGCCTCGAAATTTTCGCTGTGCGCCACACGGGCTACACAAAACTTTGTTTAATTTTTCAAATCCCCTTTAGGGAGTTGAGGGGCGCAGTTGTTTGAAGATAAAGCTTATTCTTTAACATTGACGCGAGAAATATAATCGCCCGTGCGCGTGTCAACTTTGATGGTTTCGCCCACACCGACGAACAAAGGCACGCGAACCACCGCCCCCGTTTCTAACGTGGCAGGTTTGCCGCCGCCACCAGAGGTATCACCACGTACACCGGGATCAGTATCAGTAATGGTTAAAGTCACGGAATTGGGTGGCATGACCGCAATGGGTTGACCGTTCCATAAAGTGACGATACAGGTTTCTTGACCTTTGATCCATTTTGCCGCATCACCAACCACTTCAGGCGTAGTGGCATGTTGTTCAAAAGATTCGGGAACCATGAAATGGAAAAATTCACCATCGTTATACAAATACTGCATTTCAGTATCCATCACATCCGCACCTTCTAAGCTGTCGCCTGATTTGAAAGTACGTTCTAAAACCCGTCCCGTTCTCAAGTTACGGATTTTCACACGATTAAAGGCTTGACCTTTACCGGGTTTTACAAATTCGTTTTCTAAAATCGCACAGGGATCATTGTCCATCATGACTTTTAACCCTGATTTAAATTCATTGGTACTAAAAAATGCCATACTACGCCCTCGTCAAGCGAAAATTACAATTTATAATCTAAACCTTATTCGCAGTCAATTAAAAAACCAAATATGATAACTGAAAATTTAATCACTTGGCAGTCTCGTCTACCCACTTGGCAACAATCCCTACAAAATGCAGTGCGTGATCCGCAGGAATTATTAACTTTATTGGAGTTACCCCCAAATTTATTACAAGACACGGTTTGGGAAAATCCGCGCTTTCACTTACGTGTGCCGCGTGGTTATGTGGCGCGAATGCAAAAAGGTAATATTCACGATCCGCTGTTGCGCCAAGTGCTTCCCCTGCAAGCAGAACAATTGCCCTTCGCCAATTTTACCACCGACCCCGTGGGCGATAATGCCGCGAGTAAAGGCTCGGGTTTACTGCACAAATATCAAGGCAGGGTGTTGATTATTGTCACCGCCGCCTGTGCGATTCATTGCCGCTATTGTTTCCGTCAGCATTATGATTATCGCGAAAATAATAGTTCAGAATTGCAGAATATTTACAATTATATTCAAGCAGATAACAGTATTCACGAAGTGATTTTAAGCGGCGGTGATCCGCTCAGTGTCAAAGACAGTCGGCTGGTGGAATTAATTAATTTATTGGCAAGCATTCCCCATCTGCAACGTTTACGCATTCACAGCCGCTTGCCGATTGTGCTGCCTGAACGTGTCACCCCAGAGTTGATAACCGCTTTAACCCAAACTCGCTTACAAACGATTATGGTAGTGCACGCCAATCATGCCGCTGAATTGGATAATTCCGTGGCGCAAGCCTTGCAGAAATTGGCGAATGCGGGGATTACGCTGTTTAATCAAGCGGTGTTGTTGCGTGGGGTGAATGCGGATGTGGAAAGTTTGGTGCAATTGCATGAACGCTTATTTGAGCAGCGCGTTGTGCCGTATTACTTGCATTTATTAGACAGGGTGCAAGGCGCAGGACATTTTGAAGTCTCGGAAACAGCAGCGTTAAGCTTGATTGAAACCATGCGGGAACGCTTGTCGGGGTATTTAGTGCCGCGCTTGGTGCGAGAAGTGACAGGCTTGGGCTATAAATCACCCGTATTTTAATAGTAGGGTGGAATAGCGTAGCGTATTCCACCATGAGACGTGATAACTCCTTGCACGGGCAGAAGCTTGTAAAATCCTCGCCGCTGGAGCGACGAGGTAGGCATTCCAATGCTGGAGCGTTGGAACGAGACAACTATCACGCTTCACGGTGGAATACGCTACGCTATTCCACCCTACTACAAATCTTTCTTATCCTGAACTCAGGTTATTTTAATATCACTGCCTCTTTGGGATTGCCGTCGTTATTTTGCAATAAGCGTAATTTTCGTAAGCTTAATATTCTCACGTTTCAACTCTTGCAACACCGTCACCGCCAAACTTTGAAACTGCTGTTGTTGCGCTTCATTCAAACCTTTTGGGTCAAAACGATAACGCTGGTGTAAGGCTAATAATTGTTGAATTGTTGCGTGTAACGCATTGGACAGGGGCAATGTTGCCAGCCAATGTGCCAAACTTTCCCCTTGTGGGCGGGTGTAATATTGCATTTCTAATAATTTTAATACTACATAAAATCTTGAATCCTCACCCAAATAATGCAAGCGCGTAGTCGATAATGCCGCAGGCGGTGAACGCAATACCCGCTCTTTGAAATATAAACGCCACAACAAAATAATCAGCAAGGGAATTACTAACCAAATTAAATCCTGATGCTCACTTTCATCTTCGCTCCATTTCCATAGCGAAAACTGGTGACTGAGCCATGCCCAAAGATCATTTACCACCCACCATGAAGATGATTTTTCTGCCTCGATTTTTTCCCAACCCGCAGGCGTAGTGTCCAATTCCTGCCAGCGTCCATTCAAATAAAACAAAGTCCACGCATGTGCATGGCGGTGGCGTACGATATAAGCATTTTCTAAAAAGCTATACTCCTCCGCTGCAAAACCCACCGCATAGCGTGCAGGAATCCCCAAATGGCGCAGCAATAATACCGTTGCCGTGGCGAAAAATTCACAATGTCCACTGTGCTGTTTCAGCAAAAAATTCGCGAGCGGAGATTGTTGCGTATTGGCAGCAGGAGGCGGGTTTAAAATTAAACTGTATTGAAAATCCTGATTAAAAAACTCATTAATGCGTTGAATGGCATTGGACGCAGGCATTTTTTCTAATTGTAATTGTTGCGCCACTTGTTTCAGCGCGTCGCGCTCATTGGGTGGAATGCTTAAATCTTGGGCATTGGGCGGGCTGTCTAAAGGCGTTTCTTCACCAAAATCCGCCCGATAAGTCACCAAACCTAAACCTTGCTCGACTTTGACCGCGCCTAAATTATTGTGCTGTAAATGACCCACCGATAACTTGCTGATTTTATGCGTGCCTGTGGGCAGGGCTAAAATACCTTTACCTTCAGGCAAATATGCACTGATTTCTACAGGATATGATTGGGTGGGGAGCGGATTTAAAAACGCCCAACTGCGATTATCAGCAAGCGCAGAAGTGTTTTCAAATTGACTCAAGGCAGAACGCCACGTCATATTATAATAAGCGTTATAACTTGCCTCACGCAGTAACACGGGATATTGCGTGCGTACCCGTAACAAAATTTTATCCGATTGTTTCAGTTTGCCAATTTCACCCAAGGCAGTGATTTGGCGATACGGATCGCGGCTGTGAGAAAAATATTCATCCAACCAACTGACCACGGTTTCATCAATCGCTTGCTGCAATTGTTGCAAGCCCATTTGTCCCCAATACGCCATGCCTGCGACCACAACCCACAAACTTAGCCAATAGCCAAGCCGATAACGATGCGGACGCACTGCCCATAAGCCCCACATCCCTAAAAGATACGCGCCCCAAAAAAAGCCGGGGGCAGGCATCGCACTTGAGGATAAAACACAAATAAAAATATAGGAGTAATTGAGATTTACCCGCTGTGCTTCAGGAATGCCATAGCTGCCTTCTTTGCCGCGTAAGGACATGAATAAACTGCTGAGTTTAATTGAGCCTAGGCTGCTGTAATTTTGTACCAACAGCAACAGGAAAAATAAAAATGGTAGCCAATTCAATAATAAAAATAAGCCACGCACGGCATATTGGCTGAATAAATAAATCGCCACCAAGACCCAAAGTAAGGCACTGACATCTGCCACACGATTGAAATCTTTATCATTGAGCAACCAGCGGCGTGGCGAATAACGCGCCCCTTCCAATAACAACGCCATTGGCAAGGCGAAGCCCAATAAATGACTTTGCCAGCCCCAAAATAGCAAGCTGGCAGCTAATAAAAATGGGGGTGGGGTATTCATGATAATTGATTTAAATCTTCAGCAAGTGCGTGGGGACGAATGTGGCGCACAGCGGAGGGTAAGTTTTCGGGGACGTTTTCGCACACTAATAAAATGAGAACTGACACGCCCGCCATTTCTAAAGTTTTCAGGAGTTGGGCGCGTGCTTCATCCCACATTAAAAAAATCCCAATACAGGCACTGAGTGAGTTTGAGTGTTGGGCGAGTAAGACCTGTAAGCTGGAAAAAGGCAGCATGGGATTTGGTTCAACACAGGCGAGCACTTCCAGCAAATTGGCCTCGCTGCTCAAGCCGCGCCCTGCGGTGAAACAATAGGCTTCGTTGCCGACAAATAATAAATCCAGTAAAGCATCTTGATGACGGGGCGCACAGGCTAAGGAGGCGGCAATGCTCACGGCGGCTTCAAATTGTTCACCGACGCTGGTGGGGGTGAAGGTGTCGAGCAGCAGCGCGTGGCGAATAAAAAACTCGTCTTGATATTCTTTCACCACGGGTTCGCCCGATTTGGCAAAACTTTTCCAGTGAATATTACGCAAGGGATCGCCTGCCCGATAATCACGTAAGGACACAAATTCTTGCGAATCGCCCACCGCCATGGCTAATTGCACGCCGCCGCGTTGATATTTACGTTTGCCTAAAATATTGAGCGGAGGCACAAGGTAGCGTTTTGGCAACACTAAAATTTCACCGGGCAATGAGTAATGATAAATGCGGTTGCAAATTCCGAAAGGGTCAGGACAACTAAAATTTATTCCACGTAAATGCACATAGCCACGGCGCAGGGGTAATAAGCGCATTTCGATTTCAGTGGCGTGCGTGCTTCCTAAGGGCAAGACGGGCGCGAACTGCTCAAAAGTATTTGCACCTCGATTGTAATACATCAACCACATCCAGCGCGGATAGCCGATGTAATTATCAAACCAGTTGCGGGTGTGACGCAGCGGTTCTTTGGCGTTTAGGAAGGTGCTGTAACTGGGGGGAATTTGCGCAATGCTTTCGACAAGGCTGATGCCAGCTTGCGGATAGGCGGTGTAGTTATACACTTTCAGGCGGTAGTAAAAATTCTCTCCCACCGTGGCAAAACGCGGCAGGTCACGCACTGCTTTGAAATGTA
>JBDKHS010000158.1:0-13553 GCA_039797505.1 Pseudomonadota bacterium
GGGGAGGGCTAGTGCAAGAAGAATAATTCATTTTTAAAACATAGGATTACACTAGTTTTTCTTTTTTCTTGATTTCATATATTTGTGTATTTAGCCGCTTATTTTGTCTATTTACGACCATTTTTTAACTTATTTTTATAACGATTCTTTTATAAAAATAGCAGCACTAAATATTATTACTATATGATAGTAAATCATAATAACTGTTACGTAACGATTTATCTGCTTCTTAACGTAAAGTGTACAGAATACTGAACGTTTTGTAACAGGCAGAAAAAAATAATCTAACTCCATGTTATAAAAATGAATTATACTTCTTGCACTAGCCCTCCCCTAAAGGGGGCTAAATACAAATCGTTCCTCAGTACATCCTATTGGGCTAAGTTTTTTCTAACTCCTACAGCCTCAAAAAGTAGAAAGTAGCTTAACCTGTAGCTTAAGTTTATTAAAATAATCATGAAGTTATTCACCTGTCGCGGCTGCGTCCTACTTTGCCAAAATGTTGCCACAGGTGAATTTGCCGACTGTCCTCAAGCTGATTTTTCACCCAGCCCCGAATTATTTCCCCAAATTGCAGGAAACCCCGCAAGCCTTGAACAAGCTTTACAGGCTGCGGCGAATTTATTACAAACCAGCCGCTTTCCCTTGTTATTGACCACAGGCGCAGCAGTGGCAGAAACTCGCGCTATGTTAGCGGTGGCGAAAAAAATTCAGGCAACGGTGGATTTAGTGGGCAGCGCGGCACGTTTGGACACGCTGCACGCTTGGCAAACACAACGCATTCATCAAACTACGCTGTCTGAATTGCGGCAACGTGCAGATGTGGTGTGTGTGATGGGCGAAGGTTTTGCGGAAAAAATGCCGTATTTTTACCGAGATTTCATTGCCCCAAAGCCGCAATTTTCTGAACAGCGTCGTGTAGTTTTTATTGGAAAAACTGCACCTTTTGAAAATAATCTGCATTTATATTATGAATTAACACAGTTTCCACAAATCTTAGCCATTTTGTTGGCACTATTGAAAGGTAAAACTTTAGAAAAGTCTGTTTATGAACTCCCTGAATTTTCAAAAATTCTACAATTAATTAAACTTTTCAAAACGGCAAATTATGGCGTAATTACATGGCTAAATGCAGGTTTAGGAGAAAATGCTGATTTAACACAAAGTATAATTTATCAATTAATTGCATATTTATCTAAAACTCAGCGTGTTACTGCCTTATCTTTAATTGATAATCCTGAAAATATCACGTTTACACAAGTCAGTACATGGCGCACAGGCTTTCCATTTCGCTATCAATTCACAACACAAGGCGTGCTTGCGGATAATTGGAAATACGACGGCGCACGCATTTTAGCCAAACAAGAAAGCGATGTGGTTTTATTTGTGGGAGACTTTTCAAAAAATACAATGGATTTCAATCAAGTACCTGCGATTGTGTTTGACAATTCAGGCAAGGCGGCGGCAAATCATGCAGCGGTGTGGATTCCTGTGGGCAAAACAGGGATTGATTATGCGGGGCAATTATTTCGAGCGGATCAGGGCAGCGTCATGAATTTAAATGCAGCGCAGGAAAATGTAACTTTACCCAATTTGGTGGCATTGTTAAGGGAATTATATACGAAATTGTAAAAACACCCCTAAGCTTCACCCAATACATTAAATAATAAGTTAAACTTTCCCATACGCTGCATTAAATCCAGTAATCTTGGAAATATCGATCTTATCAGCATCATTCTGATATTTTGGCAAAAACTTCTCTGCAAACTCTAAATACACTTTTTCGTGAATGAACACATCGAACAAATCAGGGTCGATGTGATTATCAAGCTTCATTTTCCCCAAAATATCCAAAGCTTGTGACAACAGCATCGGCTTTTTATAGGGGCGGTCTTGAGAAGTTAAAGCTTCAAAAATATCTGCAATCCCCATAATCCGCGCCTGCACAGACATTTGTTCTCGTGTCAGCCCATTAGGATAGCCTTTGCCATCCATACGTTCATGATGTCCGCCCGCATATTCCACCACATTGCGCAAATATTTTGGGTAAGGCAGGCTTTTTAACATTTTAATTGTCGTGTCGATGTGCTCATTTATAATTTTACGTTCCGAGTTTAATAATGTGCCTTTGCGCACGATCAAATTTTCCAACTCATTTTTACTCAGGAACTCGACCGTAACACCCTCTTCATTCACCCAACGATATTGCTGTGCAAACTGCTGTATTTTGGCAATATCTTCATCTGACATCCATTCTGTACCCGTATTGTGTTTACGGATACATTCACGCATGGCATTTAAATTTTCAATTTGCGCATGGAACTCAGGGTTAATATCCATGTTTTCAATCGGTTCACCGCGCTGCGCCGCCGCTAATTGTTGCCGTAATAAGGCAATTTCAGCGTCCCGTTTTAAGACTTCAATGCGGGTGTCTATCAAATGAATGCGGTCGAAAATAGTTTCTAATTTCGTTGCCTTATCAATGATATATTCAGGCGTGGTGATTTTGCCACAATCATGCAACCAGCCTGCAACCGTTAATTCATAACGGTCATCATCATTCATACTAAATTTTTCAAAAATCCCATGTTCAACTCGCGCCGTGGCTTCTGCTAACATCATGGTTAATTCAGGCACGCGCCGACAATGTCCACCCGTATACGGCGATTTTTGGTCAATGGCAGTTGCGATTAAACGAATAAAGGCATCAAATAATTCGCGTTGTTCTGCAAGTAAACGCTGATTCACCATTGCCACCGCCGCTTGCGATGCCAAGGATTCAACTAATTCTTGTTTGAATTGGTCAAACACCCCGATTTCACCTGAATACGGATCAATCGCATTGATTAATTGCAACACTCCAATAATTTCGCCTTCACTGCCTTTCATCGGCACAGTGAGAAAGGATTTTGAATAATAATTATTCTTTTCGTCAAACTTGCGCGTGCCCGAAAACTCAAATTCAGTATTGCTATAAGCATCTGAAATATTAATAGTATTACCAGAAATCACCGCACAAATCGACACTAAATGTGAATTCGGAATTTTATGTTCAGCATCTTGATATAAAGCCAGCGGCGGAAAATAAATGGCATTTCCGCTCGTTCCCCCAAGATGAATGCCTTTGCTGTGGGTGAATAAAATTTCAAACTTCAGACAATTGTCATCGGTACGGGTGTAGAGCGTTCCCCCGTCTGCATTGGTCAAACGGGTAGCTTCCCGCAGAATTTTCTCAAGCAGTAAAGTACGATTTTTTTCGGTCGAAAGCTCGACCCCGATATGATTCAGGGTCGCCAACGCGCCGAGTCGCAACTGCAATTCACTATCACTCAATGCTGAAGAGGTATTAATTTCTAACATAAGATGAATCCAAGGAAAAAACTTAATGTGACAGGCGGCGCGGGAATAACTTACTTAAAAGTTTAGTCATTAATTCAGGAATTACCTAGGGCGTGTCATCAAATAGGCTTTACTGCGCCCCCAACCCCCTAAAGGGGGCTAAAGATTAAAACCAGCCCCTAAATCCCCTAAAGGGGACTTTAAACATTAAACAAATTGTTTGTGTTTAGCCCCCTTCAGGGGGTTGGGGGCGCAGTTTCAGATTTAAATCCGCGCTACACGCCGCTGAAACAGACCCATTCGCTTAATTGATGACACACCCTAGGATTTTAGGTCACGCATTTCAGCCGCTTGCAAAGTATTTTCTAATAAGCTGGCAATGGTCATAGGGCCCACACCCCCAGGCACGGGCGTAATCCAACTAGCAAGTGCCGCCGCTGCTTCAAATTCCACATCGCCCACTAAACGCCCATTGTCTAAACGATTAATCCCCACATCAATTACAATCGCGCCTGATTTAATCCAGCTGCCCTTTACAAATTCAGGAATGCCGACCGCCGCCACCACCAAATCCGCCGCGCGCACTTTGTCCGCTAAGTTTTTGGTACGACTGTGGCAAATGGTCACGGTGCAACGTTCTGCGAGCAATTCCAATGCCATGGGACGACCCACAATATTCGATTGCCCAATAATCACCGCATCCAAACCCGCCAAAGGAATCCCCGTTTCTGCCAACATCGTCATCACCCCTTTGGGAGTGCAAGAACGCAATAAAGGCATTCTCAAGGTTAAACGCCCGACGTTATAAGGGTGAAAACCATCGACATCTTTTTGTGGCAGAATACGTTCTAAAACTTTTTGACTATCAATGTGTTTTGGCAAAGGAAGCTGCACTAAAATGCCGTGCACACTGTCATCTGTATTGAGTTTATCTAAAATACTTAACAGTTCTTCTTCGCTGGTTTCAATCGGTAAATCATAATCTTTTGCCGTAATTCCCGTATTTGCACAGGCAACCCGCTTATTTTTGACATAAACATGAGAAGCGGGGTCTTGTCCCACCAAAATCACTGCCAAACAAGGCACGCTCAAACCTTGTTGCACGCGGTTTTGTACTTTAGTTTTTAATTTATCACGCAGACTTGCAGCAATCGCTTTGCCATCTAAAAGTTTTGCACTCATGAAATTTCCTGTATTTTTTGGAGAAAGGGAGACAGTACGCAAATGGCGACTAATTTTTTAATAAATTCAAAGGGGATAAGAAATTATAAGAGATTATTTAGAGAGAATAAATAAACTCACTTAAGGGAATTTGTGTACAAATACCAATGCCTTGTACGTGATCTACACCAATTGCCTGTAATTTTTCAAGGACTTCACTACTCTCCACACTCTCTGCAATGGTTTCCACCCCCATCAATTTTCCAATGTGATTAATGGTTTCGACCATGGCATAATCAATTTTATCGTCGAGTAAACCCCGCACAAATGAGCCATCAATTTTAATATAATCAATGGGTAAACCTTTAATATTTTTGAATGAGGATAAACCGCTGCCAAAATCATCAATCGCAAAACGGCAACCCAAGGCTTTCAGTTTTTCGATGAATTTTAATGCCTTGCCATAATGTACGGTGGCAGTGGTTTCGGTCAGCTCGAAGCAAATCCGAGAGGGATTCACCGCATAACGTGATAATTGTGTCAGCACAAAGTTTAAAAAGTATTCATTGCCCAAGGAGGCACTGGATAAATTAATGTGTATTAATAAATTCTGTTGTTTTTCAAACAGTAAGGAATAATGACGTAAGGCATTTTCTACCACCCATTGATCAATACGTGGCATCAAATTATAACGTTCCGCCGCAGGAATAAACGACATCGGTGGAATCACGCCGCCTTCCTCGTCGTTCATGCGCAATAATAATTCAATGTGATGATAGGGTTGAATAATCAAGGATTTAATTTCTTGATAGACTAAGAAAAATAGATTTTTTTCAAGTGCATTGGTGATGCGAGTAGTCATGGTCATTTGCTGGCGGCGCAAAATTGACTCGGCATCATCGGGATGATACACCAAGATGCAATTGCGACCCGCTTCTTTGGCGGCAAAACAGGCGGTATCTGCGGCACTGAGTGCGGCATATTTATCAAAATGCTGGTCGATTTCTACCGCGCCAATGCTCGCGCCCAAGGGAAAAATCTTATTTTCCCAAACGAAACGAAACTCGCTGATGGTTTTGCGCAGGGCCTCGGCAACCTTCAAAGCTGCATGTATATCATAACCTTCTAACAAGACTCCAAACTCATCGCCCCCAAGTCGTGCAAGAGTTTGATTTTCAGGTATTTTAGTTTGCAATAAAGCAGAAAGTTGCTGCAGCAAGCGGTCGCCTGCGATATGGCGACAGGTATCATTCACAATTTTAAATTGGTCTAAATCCAAATAAAAAACCGTGCATTTTGCCTCATCCTTGTGTTGCAATTTTTGAATGGCTTTGTCTAAGCGGTTTTCAAATTCTAAGCGGTTAATTAAACCTGTCAGCGCGTCGTGGGTGGCGCGATAATTGACTTCGTGCGCCATTTTCAAGGCTTGGGTCACATCGTGAAAGGCAATTACAATCCCTGTGATTTCATTATTGGTTTTCAGCGGTGCAAACGTGCCTTCGATAAAAAACTGTTGTTCTTGACGACTTAATAACAGCACGCCATGCGGCAAGGCGAGGGTTTGCCCTTCAACTAGGCAGCGTTGATAAATATTGTGACTGAGTAATTCTTTATGATATTGCAGTTGTAGCCGTAACACTTTGCCAATATCTTGCTGGGCTGCATCTTGGGTGCGCCACCCCGTCAATTGCTCGGCGACGGGATTGAGATATTGAATTTTGCCTGTGGCATCTACGGTAATGACCGCATCGCCAATCGATTGGAGGGTTGTTTGAACCTGTTCTTTTTCGCGGCGTAATTCGTCTTGAATACGTTTGCGATCGGTAATATCGCGCAAAATCGCAATAAAGCGGCGGCGTTCATTGATCCACATTTCGCTGATGGATAATTCCAAAGGAATTAATTTGGTATCGCTACGTCGTCCCCACACTTCGTGCACTGAACCGATAAAGCTTTTATAAACATGTAAATAATGTTCTAACTCGAAGATTTCTTGTGGAAATTGCGGATCAATAATGAGTTGTTCAATGCCTGTGCCGATAATATTTTTGGCGCGTTGTTGAAAAATCTGTTCTGCCGCACAGTTAAAAGTTTCAATCATGCCTTGTTCACTGATGGTGATAATTCCATCCAGTGCATTGTCTAAAATTGCCTTTAAATACAATTCATTTTCGTGATATTCATGCGCTAAAACGTGCATTTCATCGGCCTTGCTACGCAACAAGGTTTCACGGCGCACGCCTTGACTAACATCGGTAATTTGTATCAAACCATAACGCGGCAAATTGGGTAAACACAGCGGCGTGATGGTAATATTTTGTTGCATGCGTTCGGCTTTATCCACCGCTTGAATTTTTTTTACTTCAGGAGGATACAATGGAAACGGGGCTTTATGTAAAGATTGCGAAAGTACTGCTGCCAAGCCGCGAGAAATCGCCGCTTCAAGGGTTTTCAGGAGGCGCGAATTTTTTAATTCGGGAAAGAGGGTTTCTAACTTTTGATTTAAGGCAAGCCCTGCGGGAATGCGAGAATGTCGACTCATCCAATGATTCCAGATGATCACATCTGCATTTTCGTCTAACACAATAATCCCAAGATTGCACTCTTCCAAAACGGCGGCTGCCAATGAGGAGAGTGCAGTGTCTTGTA
The DNA here is from genome assembly GCA_039797505.1 of Pseudomonadota bacterium. Taxonomy (GTDB): domain Bacteria; phylum Pseudomonadota; class Gammaproteobacteria; order Beggiatoales; family Beggiatoaceae; genus JAQTYU01. The sequence goes on from JBDKHS010000158.1 coordinate 7,150, forward strand.
CTACGTTAGTGGGCGACATGTAGAGGTCGTATCAAGTGATTAAGCTTAAGTGTGTCCCGATAAGTATTGATGAATTCTCAATTTAAACTGCGCTATCGAGGGAATTTCTAGGATGAAGGCAACATAACCGCTAATATCTTTAGAACGCAGCGCAAAATCCATGCGTAAAAACATCACCACATCATCCTGTTGTGTGGTATGAACATTCTCATTTTCAAGTACTTCAGTCGCTGTGCCAGTGATAAAAATCGGCAAATGACTGGTGACTTCATAATGCAGCATGTCGCCTAAACTGCTGAGACAGCTGTTTAAAATAATATTACCGACTTCCGTTAGCGCGTCGCGTTCCAACTCGGTCAAGGTTTCTAAGGGAACATTTTCTTCTCTCAATAATATCCTGACCAGTTCGAGACTCTTTTCTTGCGGAAATAGCAAGATAGCATCGCCCCAAAACGGCCCTTGAAAATGCTGGCGTACGGCGGCAATTCGCTTGCGAGGATTACCATTAATTTTATGGGCAGCCACAGTGCGTGAAAGCACTTCCACGCTAGGCACGGAAAGATGCACTTCTTCATTGACCATCTCACTTAAGGCGGAAGCCGCACGCCCCATCCCAATGTTCAATAATTCAGTGATTGCATCACGTTGTAATTCAGAAAGGTAAATGTCATCAGCCATCAATAAATGCCAGGATTTTTTCTTCAGTAATAGGTTTGGAAATAAACAAGATACCTAGGTTCTCTGCTTTGCTTTTAATGGCCTCTTGAATATTTGCGGTGAGTAAGCCAATTTTCGCCGCTGGAAACTTTTCCAGCAATTTAGATGCCAAGGTCAAGCCATCCATACCTGGCATGTTCAAATCCAAAGTAATCAGATTTACCTGTTGACCTTCTACTTTCAGGAGTGCTTCATCTGCATTGCCTGCTTCGAGGATAGTCGCTTTGGGATGGGCGTGGGCGATAATCGTGCGAATGAGCATTCGCGACACTCGACTATCATCAACAACCAGAATTACTGGTTCAGTCATTTCTCAAGTTCCTTCGTAAGTAAGTATTTTCGCAAGACTATTCGCATTATATAACGCATTTTTTTAGTTTTGGACGAAATCAATCCGACAGCTAAAAAACAGGGAAGTGCTGCATCATCGCTCATGATTTCCAGTTAACCTTCCCATGTTCAGAGGGGAAAACTACGTCCGCATCTAGCCTTACTTATTTTAGTATCACCAAAAATATAAACTAGGTTGGGGGCTGTTCTCAAAAACGATACCCTACCCCTAAACGAAACGACAGAATTTGTTCAGAAATATTGGTATCGATACGGCTAAAGTGTTGATAATAATAGTCATGACGTAATACTGCTAAATCATAATACCATTGTTTTGTAAGTTGTGCTTTCCACTTTAAGCCTAAACTTGTGCCTGTTGCATTACCATGACTGCGATGCACCACAAGATCATTATAATCTGCGCTAAGACGCGCGTAGGCGGCACTGAAGGAGAGAAATCCCCAATCACGCACCTGCCAGCCGCCACCTGCCCCAATAAAAGCCCCTTGACCTTGTAAACTGATGCGTTCCCCAGCAAAAGGTGAGGGATGGCGGGCGGTAATCGTGGTGCGACCATCTTTATAACCTGCAAACGCGCTTAAAGATTCATTGATACTATAACCAAAAGAGGCAGATAAATCTTCTCGATCAAAATCGACGGTATCAGTGAATAAGAGGTTAGTGGTGGACTCTTGACTGTGCTTGAGATTTTTCTCCGCCACAATGTCGACATAAAATCTTTGATACGTGCCCGTCAGCCCCACCCCCAAAGACTGAATACTGCCACTCACGCCCCCATTCCCAACAGAATATTGAAAATTACGTTGCGAGATAAAAGCATTCGGAATAATAAAAATCTCATCAGCCCAAAGCGGTGCATCTAAACCCAAACTTAACAGCAGGGGGATTAAACAACGTAAGCAATAGTTTCGTAATTTCATTTTAAAATGAAGGCGTTAAAATAAGATTAGAGGGCGATGGATTCACCGCTGGTTCATTTAATTGTTGCATAGCATCCCGCTGTAATCCCAGTAAAGCCGCATGATGAGGCACTAATTGTAATCCCTTATTAATCAAGGATAAACTTTCAACCCAACGCGCTTGCTGTTGTGCTTTGCGGGCTTGTTGTAAATAGTAAGCGGCGATTTTTTGTAAACCCTGTTGTGCTTGCAGATTGTCTGCTGCCAATTTTAACACGGCTTGATAGTTTTGCCCCGCCATATCCCACTGTTCACGTTCAAGTTGCTGCTGTGCGGTTTGCAACAAACTGTGAATATTCGGTTCGGGCGGCGCATTTGTTGGGGGGGGAACAGGCGGCGTAAGTACAGGTTTTGCGGTTTCTGGAGGGGCGGTAACGGGTTGGGGCGCGGTGAGAACTTTTTGCAGATTGAGTAAACCTGCATGCGTCGGTAACACTTTTAAGCCCTTATTCACCCACAATAAAGCCTTGGCAGGATTCGACTCGCGTTCTGCACGCTGTGCATAATTCTCCGCAATTTTATGCAGACCTTGTTTTGCTTGTGCCTGTTCAGGTTCAAGATTTAATACTTGTTGATAAAGTTCAAACGCATTTTCGCCCTTAGGCTCGCTGAGGCGCGAGTTTGCGAGATATTGCTCGGCTTTGCGCAATAATTCTTCTACAGGTTTGGGCGCAGTTAATTCAGTTTTTAAGGCTAATAATTCAGGATGTTGTGGGAAATTATTCAATAAATTGTTTAATAAATTAAGCCGTTGCGCGATGGGTTCGTGACTGTTTTGTAATTTTCTTGCCCAAACACTGGCAAGATGATGCAAAGCGCGGGGCACACGTTCATCATCGGGGGCAAATTGCTGCAAACTTTGGTATTGCTGCTGAGCTTCTTCGAGCTGCCCTTGTGTCATCAAGCTTTCTGCAAGTTTTAAAGCTTCGGTGATTTTTTTAGCACGGGCGACTTGTTGAATTTCAACAGTTAAAGTTTGTTGTAGTGTACGCAGTTCAACAGCTTGCGGGGCAACAATCAGCCCTTGTTCCACGGTGGCAAGGGCTGCGTTGAAATCTGCTTGCTGCTGTTGGGTTTTGGCAAGCGTTACAAAGTGTTGTTTAAGTTGTTGTAAACCTTGTAAAACATCGCTGTTTTCGGGATCGAGTTCCCGCAGCTTTTGGTAAGTCTCATACACGTTATTATTTTGGGGCGCGGTGAATTGTTGTGTTGCCCATTGCTGACGCGCTTGCTGTTGCAGTTGTTCAATTTTTTGCAGAATCAATAATTTTTCTGCCACGAAACCGAAAAATAACAGTGTCAGAATCAGTAAGCTAAAGCGGGGAATACTTCTAGTTTTTTGGGGCGGCAGTGTGACGGTTTCGGGTGGGGCTTCATTATATAACACGGCTTGGAACGCACTAATATCACTGAAACGTTGTTCTGCTTTTAATGCCAAGGCTTTGAGAATGGCGGCTTCCACATGAGCAGGCAGGCGATGCAGCGGTAATAAAGGTTCTTCGCTCAGGCGGTCGGTGGCGGCGGGCGGTAAACTGCCTGTGAGCAATAAATAGAGTAAGGCGCCACAGGCATAAATATCTGTCCACGCGCCAATTTTGCCGCGCCCTGAATATTGTTCGATGGGGGAATAGCCGTGTTTGAGCACCAAGTCTAAAGTATGGCTGTGTTCGCCAATGACGTGCCGCGCTGCGCCAAAGTCAATTAAAATCGGAGTGCCGTTGGTGAGCATGCGGATATTTTGGGCGGAAATATCGCGATGATATAAATGTTCGGCGTGTACTACATCGAGTGCGTCTAAAATCGGTCTAAAAATTTCTAAGGCTTTGGAGAGGGATAATTTGCCACCGCCTTGGGTTAAATATTCTCCCAGGCTGTTGCCCTCCAAATAGTCCATGACCATGTAACCTGTTTGATTTTCTTCAAAGAAGTTTAAAACACGCACGATATGGGGATGGTCAAATTTGGCGAGATTGCGGGCTTCTTCAATGAATAAACCCAGCCCTTGTGTAAAGGCAAGTTCTTGGCGTTTCAGGGGAATAACGCTAGCTTCTCGAAAGTCACGGGTGGCGAGGGCTGCGGGTAAATATTCTTTAATCGCGACTTTTTTGTGCAGCCAGCGGTCAAAGCCGATGTAAGTAATGCCAAAGCCCCCTTGTCCCAAGGTTTTCCCCACGATGTATTGCTGTTTGAGCTGGGTGCGGGGCTTGAGATAAAGCGGGTGCTGTTTGCTGGGAATATCTTTTTGTCCGCACGCAGGACAAGGCGCAAGCAGAGGCTTACGCTGCATACAGTGAATGCACAGCGTGGCGGGATTGAGTTCATCAGCAGTGGGTGGCAGTTCAGTTGCCATTGTGGGGTGCAACCGCTCAAAATAAATTAAGCAGACAGTTTAACAGCATCACTTGATAAAAATAATACTGATGTGGTTGAGGGTAGTGATTAGGGGATTTACGTGAGGAATTCAGTTGTTTTAATCCTGTAAATCCTAATTTGAAAATTACTTAAGTGACTTTTAGGCGTTTAACAAAGCTCAAGAGGATTTTTAGCCTTTACTTAACCTGAGTTCGGGATAAAATTTTGTAGTAGGGTGGAATAGCGTAGCGTATTCCACCCTACCATAACGTGAGTTCAATATAAGTTAAAGTAGGTTGGGTTAGCCTAAGCTAACCCAACGAAAATAAAGCAGTTCAGTTGGGTTGCCAGCCCAACCTACGAGGCTAAACACAAAATATTTGTTGAGTGTTTAAAGTCCCCTTTAGGGGATTTAGGGGCTAGTGTTAATGTTTAGCCCCCTTTAGGGGGTTGGGGGCGCAGTTGAGGTCTAATTGATGACACACCACATAGACTTTAAAAATTTAGCAGGTCTTTTTTATGAGGATGTCATGACAGGCTTATTTACCCATGGGAGCTTGCATCATGAACGGATTACCGGGATTTGGGGGTGTTTGTTGAGGCATTGCGTTTGTAGCAGACTTGGGTTCATCTTTGATGAGAATATCCCCAAAAGGCGTGCGCACCCGCCGTTGTCCCACTGGCACTTGGTCATCAGGAATAATATGGGGGCCTGGAGGCGGCACAACCGCATCTGAAGGCTTGCCAGCTGCTGCTGCCGCCGCCACCGTGGGCAAAGGACTGTGAATAAATAATTCAGTCAACGGCGCATCCTTCACATTGGTGGCGGCGGGGTCGCGTAAAAATACCGAACGCTTGCCAACTTTTGCCAGCACCCATTCTCCGATATTATCCCCTTCTTTCAAGGAAACCTTGCTGCCATCCATAGAGAAATGTGCAAGGCGTTTTTCGCCCATCGCAGAAATCCCTTCCAAGCTGATTTCAGCCGCGAAACTCTGCAAACTACAGCACAACGTGATTAATCCAACTGCTAACTTTTTCATCATGACTCAATCCTGTGTTCAGGTCTAAAAATAAAGACGCATTTTATAACGGCGCGAAATTGCCGACCAGTACTTCTGGATAACGATGGCTTTGTTGGGCTTGGTCAGTAACTAAAACACTCCAACCGCCCGCATCACCCCATAAATTTCCAAAAGTCATGCCCGGTAAGCTATCGCGCGGGTAAGCATAGCTTAGCGTATAAATCTGATCTCCATTCGGTAAATTTTCTAACCACCGCATCGGCAAGCGAATGCCTGTGGAAACTTGTTGCAAACTCACGCTTTGAATTGGATATAAACCTTCACGCACAATCGCTTTCACGGTGAATTCAGTTTGTTGACTGTCCACTAAGGCGGGATCAAGTCCTGCGGCTAAGACTTGTGCTTGCACCCGCCGCGTGCCTGATTGGCGCACAGGTTCAATATGCAACACGCTAGGCGCAGTGCTTAAACTCGGATTGTCGCCCACTTCCAAATTCGGAAAAGCGTGAAATTGTCCCGATTGGTCAATGGCTTGAACACGCAATTGTCCCGATTGATCGCCAAATAAATTGGTGAGTTTACCCGTGCTAAACGAACCCTTGGCAAAGGGGAATACCGCTTCATAACGTTGATCGCCGTTCGCATAGGTTGCAACTTGCTGTAAAACTAAAGTAAATGGACTGTTATTTTGCATCAAACGCACGGTTTGCACCGCCGCGCCGCCTGCCCGCACGATGGCAAAAATTTTCACGCTGGTGTCGGCAATGTCCACAATCATCGGGTCAAAACCGGCCAATAATACTTGTGGACGTAAACGCGCCGCGCCAATCACATTATCCGATGCGGTGCTGCGTTCAATCACCGAAATCGGCAAGCTATAAGTCGCAGTTTGTGGCGTGCTTGTCGAACTGACTTCTAAAGTTACGTTATACGTGCCTGCTTGGGTGAACGTGTGCGCGGGATTGCTGTCGCTAGAGACTTCGCCATCGCCAAATTTCCA
>JBDKHS010000159.1:0-9280 GCA_039797505.1 Pseudomonadota bacterium
CTGAATTATCGCTGCTACCATCATCTACCAAAATCAGTTCAAACGGACGCTTGAAACTTTCGCCCACATTGAGGCAGCGGCTGATCAATTCATCCAACACCGCCGATTCGTTAAACACAGGAATTACAATAGAAATTAATTCAGGATTAGCCATTACGCCGTTAAAACCTCTTTAATCGTTGCCACCACGTCTTCCACATCTGCCAAAGTCATTTCTGGGAACAAGGGTAAGGAACAAATTCGCGCAGAATTCCATTCCGTATTCGGCAAATCTTGCGCGCCCATGGTGTCGACATAATATTTTTGTGAATGCACCGCTTTAAAATGCAATCCCGTGCCGATATTCCGCGCTTTCAGGCGTTGCATGAATTCATCACGGCTAAAGCCCACTTTATCAATATCTAAGCGCACAATGAATAAATGCCAAGCATGTTGCATTTCATAGCTGGGCACGCGCAAGGGTTGCACTTCGGGCACATCTGCGAGTAATTGATGATAATGTTGTGCCAGCACCGCACGGCTTTGATTAAAGCTGTCTAAATTCGCCAGTTGTCGCGTGCCAAGCACCGCCGCAATGTCGGTGAGATTGTATTTATACGCAGGTTCAAGCACTTCCGCTTGGGGCGAACGTCCTTGCATTTGCCGATCAAAGGCATCCACGCCCAAGCCGTGAAATTTCAGGCGACGAATTCTTGCAGCTAATTCAGCATCATCGCTACAAAACATCCCACCTTCGCCCGTGGTCATATTTTTAATTGGGTGAAAGGAAAAAATCGCAGTGCCGTGTTTACCAATCGGCTCGCCGTGATAAGTCGTGCCTGCGGCGTGAGCGGCATCTTCCGCTAAAACAATATTTTTAGCAGCGGCTAATTCGCGAATCGGCTGCATATCCACCGCCGCGCCTGCAAAATGCACAGGAATAATTAAGCGAGTGTGCGCCGTCAGTTTTTCAGCAATACGGGCGGCATCGGTCATTAAAGTGTCTTTGTCCACATCGACAAACACGGGGGTTGCACCACAGAGCTTGATTAAATTGACGGTTGAAACCCAGGTCATGGACGGTGTAATTACTTCATCGCCCGCCCCAATATTTAGCGCGTGCAATAACAAGTGCATTCCCGCCGTTGCCGAAGCCAGTGCTACGGAATGCTGTGCGCCCGTGTATTCGCTAAATTTTTGTTCAAATTCAGCATTTTTTGTGCCTGTGGTAATCCAGCCCGAGCGCAACACTTCGCCCACTGCCGCAATGTCGGCTTCGCTGATTTGGGGGCGCGAAAAGGGTAAAAATTCACTACGCATTTAAGATTTAACGTCCGTTAAAGGTTGAGGATAACGATTCCAGCGATAGGCTAAAAACATGAATAAACCGCCTGCAAGCAACATCGGCACGCTGAGCAATTGCCCCATCGTGAGCCAATCAAAGGCGATAAAACCCAGTTGCGCATCGGGGGTGCGGAAGAATTCAGCAATGATGCGGAATGAGCCATAACCGATTAAAAATAAACCTGAAACTGCCATCGTGGGGCGTGGTTTTTTAGAAAATAGCCACAAGATTACAAACAGGGCTAAACCTTCCAAAGCAGCTTGGTAAAGTTGTGAAGGATGACGTGGAATTTCGCCCGCCGCAGGATGGGGAAAAATCATTGCCCAAGGCACATCGGTGGCTCTGCCCCAGAGTTCGCCATTGATAAAATTTCCAATCCGTCCCACCGCTAAACCCAGTGGCACGAGCGGTGCAATGAAGTCGGTGAGTTCAAAAAATCTGCGTTGAATTTGACGACCGTATAACCACGTTGCCAGCAGCACACCCAATAAGCCGCCATGAAATGACATGCCACCTTTCCAAATCTCAAGAATTGCCAACGGTTCAGCGAGGTAATGCGGGAAGTCATAAAACAGGATGTAGCCAATGCGCCCGCCCAAGACCACGCCCAAGGCGCAATAAAACAGTAAATCGCCCATTTGCTCGGCGGTGATAATTGCGTTGGGGCGACGCGCACGATATGTGCCCAACCACCAAGCCAGCCCGAAGGCGACAAGATACATCACCCCATACCAATGAACTTTAACAAACCCGACTTGAATCAAAACCGGGTCGATTTGTGGATATGTCAACATAAGGTTCTATACTCTAGTTCAACAACACTAATTGAAGGAAGTCTGACTATGATACCGTTTCGTTATTTGCTTAGCATTTTTTGTTGTACGTTTTTAGCAGTGAATTCTAGTTTTGCCGCAGATGCCACCGTTGCGAGAGTGCAAAAAAGTGCGGAATTACAACGCGCTGGCGTAACTTCTGTTTTGAAAGTGGGCGATATTTTAAAAGCGGGCGATGTGATTAAAACGGGGGAAGATGCGCGTTTACAAATTCGGATTTCCGACAATAGTTTTATCCAAATCGGTGACAACGCCCAAGTGCAAGTCGATAAGTTATTAATCGAACCGATGAAACAACAATCAACCACGTTTAGCAGTGTGTTGAATGTCACTAAAGGTGCGTTTCGTTTTCTCAGCAATAAACCCGATAAACATAATGTGAAAGTGCATGTCAACAATACCATTACCGCTGGTTTGCGCGGCACTGATGTGTATTTTGAAGCGGAAGAACATCGTGATTTTGTGTGTTTGATTTCGGGCGAAGTCGAAGTCAGTGCCAAAGGGGTGAGCGCGATTTTAAATAAACCTCGTCAATTTTTTGTAGTCCCTAAGGGAAAAGATCCTTTGCCTGTATCTTTCTTGGAAGAAGCCAAGTTTAATAAGTGGGTAGAAGATATTAATTTTAAAGAGTAAATATATTTTAACTGCGCCCCTAAATCCCCTAAAGGGGACTAAACACAAAATATTTGTTTAGTGTTTTTTTGTTTAGTGTTTAAAGTCCCCTTTGGGGGATTTAGGGGCTTCTTTAAAGCGACTAAACCGTGACTCCCCTGTGTGAGCATTGCTTTGAAATCGCGGACTGAACCTGCCTAATTGGGAAATCTGCTTTTAGCAACTCTGAGTAAATAACCTCGCAGCAAAACCTTCATGATTTCTTCACAAATCAAAGCAAATTCGCTTTCTAAATATTTGACCGTGCGTTCTGTGGACAGTAATGCTAAGCCTGTTACTTGTGTTTTTCGCAAACTGTTCAAACGCTCGTGCTCTCGTTGAATATCTATTTCAAGCAATTTTTTGCGGGCATGTAGTTGTTTAATCGCGTAATAGTCATGCACATTGGCTCTTTCAGATATTTCCGAAAAAGGCGTTATACCATAACGCGTTAAGATATCTTCTTGATTCCACTGATCGATTTTCAAACGTAGTCGTTGTGCAAAACTTTCAATAAATACAGGATGTACCACAGAAACCTTACACCCTGCTTTAAATAAGCGAGTCGCCAAAAGTTTATGCAGACCCAAATGCGCTTCAATCACGGAGTGCAAGGCAGTGCTATTACATTGAGCCTGCTGTGTAGCTCACTGTAGCAATTGTTGGATGCCATTATCAGAGTTTTCAACAAGTGTTTGCCATTTGTCAGTATTTGGATGGGTTAATAAAGTGCAATGAATATGCTGTTATACAATTTCTAATCCAATGAAGTGCATAACAGTTTCCAGTCGATTTTAAAATAAATACACCTATAGGAGTTACGCAGTTGAAACACTAATTCTTTTATTTACAATGAGTTAGTATTGTGTGCTGCACAATCGTGTTTCTAGTAAAATCAAACAGTTACCGATTCAACTGCATAACTCCTAAGATTATTAATTCAACTGCGTCACTTCTGTATTGTTATACGCGCTTTGAGGTATACACCTAGAATTATCACGTTTCAGAGTCGAATCTAGTCCGCATGTAGTCAGCCCGCTGCTGTCACAGATAACGACATGCTATAGTATCTTCATAGCTGCAATTTTCAGAACATGGGGATTTTGATGAATTTGAATATCGTGTTAGATCGGACAGTCGTGCTCGATTTGTTGAGCACCACTCCGAACGACATCCAACATTGTTTTAATCGTCTTCAAAAATCTCCGATTCGTTTCTGGATTCCCTGTGCCATTCTCACAGTTTTAGAGACTCAACTGGTAGATGGTCGTTACAAAGCCTTACAGTTTTTACTCGATGAAGGTGTGCAATTACTCAGCAGCCTTGCCGCACACTGGCAACAAATTCCAGCACAACATCCCAATAAAATTCAAGCTTTAATCAGTTTAGATGCCGCCATTTTGCCCGAAAATACCATTATTTGGACGCAAGATGAGGATTTTGCCTCGGCACATCCGCAAATCGAAGCGGGTGATCATGAATTCATTTATAGCATGATGGCAGAATATGAAAGCGGCGGCGCATCACATTTAGTCGATTTAGCAAAAGCGCAGCTACAAATTCGTGCGAATTTAGAACAACGCATGTTTCGGGTTTTAAAACATGGGCAATATCTTCAAGGCGAAGAAGTTCATTTATTAGAAAATCAATTGGCGGCGTATGTGGGGGTGAAGCACTGCGTCAGCGTTGCCAATGGCACTGATGCCTTATTGTGTGCCTTGCTGGCTTTGGGGGTGAAAGCGGGAGATGAAGTCATTACCCCTGCATTTTCCTGTATTGCGGCTGTCGAAATGATGAGCTTAATCGGTGTAATTCCCGTGTTTGTGGACATTGATCCCGAGACTTATAATTTAGACCCTAAAGCTGTCGCCGCTGCCATCACCCCCCGTGCCAAAGCTATTTTAGCCGTGAATTTATATGGGCAATGTGCAGATTACCATCAACTGCATGCCGTGGCGGGTAATTTACCGATTATTGAAGATGCCTCACAAAGCTTTGGCGCAAGTTATCACGGCAAAATTTCATGCAGCTTAGGCAATATCAGTTGCACGAGTTTCCTCCCTTCAAAACCCTTGGGTTGTTATGGCGATGGGGGGGCTTGTTTTACTAATGATGATGCGCTTGCCAACACTTTGCGCCAATTGCGCGCCCATGAACAACGTTATCAATATCCCGTTATCGGTATGAATAGCCGTTTAGACAGTTTACAAGCTGCGATTTTGCTTGAAAAATTAGCGGTATTTCCTAAAGAAGTTGTCGCACGCCAGCAGGTGGCTAAAGTTTATGCAGAATTGTTCGCGGCTAAAATTGTAGGCAACAGTCTCCGTTGGCCCCATATTGCCCCCGAAAATACCAGTATTTATGCGCAATATACCATTGCTTTAGAAAATCGTGAGGCAGTTCAACAACGTTTACACCAAGCACATATTGCCACGGCTGTGCATTATCCGTTACCACTACATTTACAGCCTGCTTTTGCTTATCTTTCCTATGCGGTGGGTAGCTTTCCACATGCAGAACGGGCGGCGCAACAGGTGTTAAGTTTACCGATGCACCCTTACTTACGAGAAGAGACACAATTACAGATTGTCACAACTTTGAAAAATGCTGTCTCTGTTTGAGTTCAAGCTCGTCACAATAGCAAAATGAAACACTCAGGATTTATAATAATATTAGCTTATATAATAATGGGTTAATCTTTTTTAAGACGAATATTTTGCCGCACATAATCTGGACTCTTTTTTGCAATACCCCTTATTTTGGTCACTTAACATTTTTTATAGGAAGCATCGCAATATGAAACATTCCGCTCCATTTTATCTAGGGCTCATTGCTCTAAGTGCTACGTTGTATAGTGGTTATAGCGCGGCTGAAGAAGACAAGGAAATGCTCAAGTTGGTTACGGTCAGCGGTTGCCTTACCTGTCACACAATTGATCCGAAACCCGTTTCTACTGATGCCAACGCAGTGTTACCGACTGCGCCTGCTTATCGTGAAATTTCTGCAAAGTATAAGAATGACAAAGACGCATACACCAAATTGTTAGCCGCTGTTAAACAAGGTAGCAATCCTTATCAACGCCACTGGCAAGGCAAAGTCAGCGGTTTAGCAATGCCCCCAAATGTCGCACTGAAAGATGACGATGCTGAAAAATTAGTGAAATGGGTATTGTCTTTAGAAGCTCCCAAAGAAGCTGCTAAGCCTGCTGCTGAACCCGCCAAGAAATAAGTCGTGTTCTGAAAATTTGCTGTGATAAAAAAAGCCCTCGTAATGAGGGCTTTTTGCGGTGTGAGAAAATAGTTTGAATTTTAGGAGTTACGCAGTTGAAAATTAATAAGCTAATTAATTCAAAAAGCTTTATCAAGCGTAGGGTGGAATAGGCGTAAGCCGTATTCCACCCCAGTAGAAGTTATGGATTCAACTGCGTAACTCCTAATACTATAATTGTGGTTCTGAATTTCTTAAACAAAAAAGGCGTGTCTCATTTTTCAACAAGATACGCCTTTTTCAATCTCAGAGCTTAGTGTTTAATCATCTTCCACCGAGGCAGTCATGTTGATGCCTTCAAAATTCAAGGCTAAATCATCGTTACGAACTTTGACAAATACCCGCCCACCTTTTTCCAACTGACCAAACAACAATTCTTCTGCCAGCGGCTTCTTGATTTTTTCTTGAATCAAACGCGCCATCGGACGTGCACCCATCAGCGGATCATAACCATGTTTCGCCAACCAAGCGCGTGCAGGTTCATCCACAGCCAGCGTAACATGCTTATCTTCCAACTGATTTTCCAGCTCGATAATAAACTTGTCCACCACTTGGGCGATATTTGACGAACTCAAGCCCTTAAAGTGCACAATCGCATCTAAACGATTACGGAATTCTGGACTAAAGGTGCGTTTAATCACCTCGCCCGCATCAGTTGAATGGTCTTGGGTTTTGAAACCAATCGAGGCACGATTCACTTGTTCTGCGCCCGCATTGGTGGTCATCACAATGATTACATTACGGAAATCAGTTTTACGCCCATTGGTGTCGGTCAAAGAACCGTGATCCATCACTTGCAGCAATAAATTAAACACATCAGGATGCGCTTTTTCAATTTCGTCGAGCAATAACACCGAATGCGGATTTTTATTAATCAATTCAGTCAATAAGCCGCCTTGATCATAACCCACATAGCCGGGTGGTGCGCCAATTAAGCGTGAAACGGTGTGACGCTCCATATATTCCGACATGTCGAAACGCACCAATTCAATGCCCATAATCCGCGCCAATTGCCGCGTGACTTCGGTTTTACCGACACCCGTAGGCCCTGCAAACAAGAACGAACCAATCGGTTTTTCCAAGTGCCGCAAGCCAGAACGCGCCATTTTAATCGCAGTAGACAGGCTTTCAATCGCTTGATCTTGCCCATAAACCACCATTTTCAAATCGCGATCCAAATTCTGCAACATTTCCCTGTCCGACAAAGAAACATTTTTTGGCGGAATCCGTGCAATTTTGGCAATAATTTGTTCGACTTCGTTCACGCCAATCGTTTTCTTGCGCTTCGACGCGGGTTGTAAACGTTGCCGTGCGCCGGCTTCGTCAATCACATCAATCGCTTTATCGGGCAGATGTCTATCGGTGATATAACGTGCCGACAATTCTGCCGCCGCCCGCAAAGCTTGACGCGCATATTTCACTTCGTGATGTTCTTCAAAGCGTGATTTCAAGCCGTACAGAATTTGCACAGTTTCTTCAACACTAGGCTCGCCCACATCAACTTTTTGGAAACGCCGCGCCAAGGCACGATCTTTTTCAAAAATGCCGCGATATTCTTGATAAGTGGTTGAACCAATGCAGCGCAATTCGCCAGAAGACAGCACAGGTTTAATCAAATTCGAGGCATCCATCGCGCCCCCCGAAGCCGCGCCCGCGCCGATGATGGTGTGAATTTCATCGATGAATAACACTGCGTTGGGTTCTTTGCGTAATTGGCTCAAAATTGCCTTGAGACGCTTTTCAAAGTCGCCCCGGTATTTTGTGCCCGCCAACAATGCCCCCATGTCCAAGGAGTAAATCGTGCAATCCAACAGCACTTCAGGGACTTTTTTATCGGTGATCATCTTGGCTAAGCCTTCAACAATCGCAGTTTTACCCACGCCTGCTTCACCGACAAACAGGGGATTATTTTTGCGCCGTCTGCACAAAATTTGCAGCGTGCGTTCGATTTCGGCTTGTCGCCCAATTAAAGGGTCAATTTTGCCCATCATCGCTTGTTCATTCAGATTCAGAGTGTAAGCTTCGAGCGGATTTTTTGCGGTGTTAGAATCGCCGCCGCCGTCTTCATCTTGCCCTGACAAGTCATTGATATTCGGGCTTTCGTTATCAATTTTGGAAATGCCGTGGGAAATATAATTGACCACATCTAAACGGGTTACGTTTTGTTTTTCTAAGAAAAATACGGCTTGAGATTCACGCTCGCCAAAAATCGCAACCAGCACATTTGCGCCCGTCACTTCTTTTTTGCCTGAAGATTGCACATGAAACACCGCACGTTGTAACACGCGTTGAAAGCCCAAAGTTGGCTGAGTGTCACGATCATCTTTCTTCGATAGCTTAGGCGTGGTTTCTTCCAAAAAAGTGCTGAGGTCACGTTTAAGCAGGTTTAAATCCATGCCACAGGCGCGTAAAACTTGCGTGGCAGCCGCATTGTCAATTAAGGCGAGTAGTAAGTGTTCGACCGTAATAAACTCATGACGCTTTTGGCGGGCGTTCTGAAAAGCACTGTTTAGGGTCGCTTCAAGTTCTTTGCTTAACATGTTGTAAGACCTCTTTTTTTTAGGGGTTCAGGCTTTTTCCATCGTACACAGCAGAGGATGCTGATTTTCCCGCGCATAACGATTGACTTGTCCTACTTTAGTTTCGGCAATTTCGCGGGTATAAGTCCCGCAAATGCCTTTCCCCTGTGTGTGCACCTGCAACATAACGCGGTAAGCTAATTCGGGGGGCATCGCAAAGAAGGTTTCTAAGACATGCTCCACGAAATCCATAGGGGTATAATCATCATTTAATAATACGACTTTATAGAGGGGAGGTCGCTTTAATTTCGGCTTTGCCTCAAGCAACTCTAAATCGTCGTTTGGTGAGGAAGAAGGTGATGGTGCCATATAATTTTAAGTGTAGTTGAACTTAACTCAAGTTTCCTGATTGGGGGATAGCAACCGATATTCGGTGATATTTTGGCGAATAAGCGCAAATGCGCGGTGCAGTTCTATCGTGGGTGCTGTAATCTAGCACAAATTATACCCGTGACACAGTAGTCATCCGTATGATAAAAAGAGAACTAGACTCAGTCTATTCTTAAGCGTAAGACGATACAATAATAAGTATTATTATTTAGTTTTCAACGGCTTGTAATAAATTTAATTTTAAAAAAGAGATTTTGCAAGAGTGAATACACAGAATAACAAGGCTCAAAGCTTAT
>JBDKHS010000160.1:0-9498 GCA_039797505.1 Pseudomonadota bacterium
AAGTGGTTTCCAAATGGACAGGCATTCCTGTGTCCAAAATGTTGGAAGGTGAGCGCGATAAATTGCTGCGTATGGAGCAAGAATTACAGTCGCGGGTGATTGGACAAACTGAGGCTTTACAATCGGTTGCCAATGCTATTCGTCGCAGCCGTGCAGGTTTGGCTGACCCGAATCGTCCCAATGGTTCATTTTTGTTTCTGGGCCCGACAGGGGTTGGGAAAACGGAATTGTGCAAAGCCTTGGCTGATTTTCTGTTTGACAGTGAAGAAGCGATGGTTCGCATTGATATGTCTGAATTCATGGAAAAACATTCGGTTGCGCGTTTAATTGGTGCGCCTCCCGGTTATGTGGGCTATGAAGAAGGCGGCTATTTAACCGAAGCGGTGCGGCGCAAACCCTATGCGGTTGTGCTGCTTGACGAAGTGGAAAAAGCCCATCCTGATGTGTTTAACGTGCTGTTGCAGGTCTTAGATGATGGGCGTTTAACCGATGGGCAAGGGCGCACTGTGGATTTCCGCAACACCGTCATCGTGATGACTTCTAATTTAGGCTCGCAATTGATTCAAGAAATGGCAGGTGAGGAAAATTACAGTGCGATGAAAGCGGCAGTCATGGACATCGTTGGGCAACATTTCCGCCCTGAATTCATCAACCGTGTCGATGATGTGGTGGTTTTTCATCCGCTGGGACAGGTGCAAATCCGTGCGATTGCGCGTTTACAAATTGATTTGTTGCGCACACGTTTGCAGGCGTTGAATATGAACTTGACCGTCAGCGAAGCCGCTTTGGATCAGATTGCAGAGGCGGGTTTTGACCCTGTTTATGGGGCGCGTCCTTTGAAGCGGGCGATTCAGCAAGGCGTGGGCAATAGCTTGGCACAGGAATTACTTGCAGGAAAATATGCGAGTGGCGACACCATTGCGGTTGATGTGCTCGATGGGAACTTAGTGTTTAAGAAGGCTTAATTTTAGGACTGGCAGTCCTTGAAGGACTGCCAGTCCTGATTGCGTTATTTTAATAAAATCTGCAAACTTTGCGAACGGAATTCACGTTCATACAGCACGCCCACCACCCAACTTGACGAAAGAATAAACAGCCACGGATTCACAATCCACGCCAATGCGGCAATTCCGAAATAATACGCCCGCAATCCATGATTAAAATTCGTGCCCGCCAAAGACAACAACAAGGCATGACGCTTAATAAATTCTTCTCGAATACTTTCTTCATCAGTCATCAGTGGCGCGCCGCCCATCAAGACCGTGGTAATACTGAATTGCCACATCGCCCAACTGAATTTGAAAAACGCATGAACGAAAATCACAATCAGCAACAACACTTTTAATTCCCAAAGTCCCGCGCTGGTGTTTACCGTAAACGGTAAATTCGCTGCAATCGACATTGCTCGGTCAGTCGCGCCCAACACGGCAATCAAACCCGCTAAAATAAAAATGGTGGTAGAAACTAATTGCGAAGCATTGCGATGTAAGGTACTGATTAAATTAGAGTCCATGATGCGTACATCACGTTCAACCAGCCGTTTTGACCACTCGCAACGATAATCATGCAATACGGTGTATAAACTGTGATGATTTTTAGTTTTCACCGAGGCAAAACGCGCATAACTCAACCAACTCACAAAGAAATAAAATACCGCGAAAACGTCTACCCACGTTATCTTTAATGTGTCAAGAGTTTGAATGAATTGCATTATTATTGCCCCGAATTGTGAAAACTGTGCCTCTTAATTTTTAATATTTAGCCTCTTTTTAAGGGTTAAGGCTGATTCATTAAAAACGTTGTTTATTGCGTTCTGCCCACATCGTTTGCGCTGCTTGTTCTGCTGCCGCAATGCTTTCAACTTTTCCCATCAGTCGTAGCGCAACCGCCACCGTGCCGACGACTGAAGCTTCTGCAAATTCATCTTGCAACTCGCCACGCCACAGTGCGGGCATTTGTGTAATGTCTAAAGATTCGGCTTTTACATGACGCTGTTCAAATAAAGGCAACCACAATTCATCTTGTTTTTCGCCAAGGTGCACGCTTTGCACTAAACATTCTAAATCAGGATTTCTTTCGATTTCGCCGCCTTCACCCTTTAACACTGCGAGATGTTGCTGTTTCAATAGCAGGGCGGTTTCTTGGTGAATGGCACGATAACCGGGGTGAAAAATTCCTTGTAACATATAAGGCGCACTCAGTGGATTGAGTAAACGCACCAAAGTATGCACGGGAGAACGTAAACCCATCAAAGAACGCAATGCCATCATTGCATTTAATTTGGGGGAAAGCTGGCTGAGCGGTAGGAAGGCAAAACGGCGTGTTTCCAAATGTTCCGCGACTTCTTCCCAGGTGTTTAACGCTTCAATGCCTAATTCGGCTAAGACTTCTTCCGTATAAAGCCGTCCTTGGGTATGACCGCTTGCGCCGTGCATAAACACCCGTACGCCATTTTCAGACAACAGCAAGGCTGACAAGATAAACCACGGCAAATGACGGCGTTTCCCCGCATAAGAAGACCAATCTAAATCGACTTGGACAAAGTCATGGGGCACGGCTAATTCATCACGCACGGCTTCGACAAAACCTGCTAATTCCGCCGCAGTTTCTTCCTTCATGCGCATTAACATTAAAAATGCGCCAAGTTGAATGGGTTCGACTTCATCACGCAAGATTAAACGCATTGCCGTATAGGCTTCTTCTTGGGTTAAAGCGCGTGAACCCTGTTTACCTTTGCCAAGCGCGCGAATATATTGGGCAAAAGGATGTTCATGGGACGTTTGCATAGAAATTCCTACTCGTTCATTCATTTATTTCACAATCCAGCCCCCCGTCTTGCTCAGGGCGAAATAGCACGAGTCATGAGCTTAGCTTAAGTAAGCCTGGGTTTCAATCGATACTCATGCCCGCCAATGCAGTGGGCTTTCTCAGATTGTGGCGGTGTAAAGTCTACATAAAACTTGTGACAATTCAGCATTTCATGCCGTAATTTTCAGCAAAATGCTATTTAAATAATTGAAATTAGCGGACACAGCAAATTTACCCCAGCAAGCTAAGTATGCTAAAATGGCGCAATATCACGCTATTTTTACAATAAGCTTTATAATCAATAAATTATGAAGCGTTTCATTTGCGGTAAAAATAGTGATTTCATCAATGCCGTGTTAAAAATCTCTGTTTTATGGTCACAATATTTTCGCCATACTCTAGATATTTGTGTGCAGTGCGAGAAGGCAGGTTTACATCATGAGGCAAGATTGTTTGCCCGCGTCTTGGCATTGAAATTTAACACGGCGTTGCCCAGTTTATCGGAGTTTTAGAATGCAAATTATGGTTTTAGGGATGCACCGCTCAGGCACGTCTGCGGTGGCTCGCTTATTAAATATGATGGGGGCTTATTTTGCTCCTGAAGGTCAAGGTTTACCTCCTACAAAAGCTAATCCCAAAGGTTATTGGGAACGTTGGGATGTGGTTAATCTCAATGAAAAAATTTTTGGTGAACTGGGAATCAGTTGGGACAAAATCAGCGATTACAGCAGCACACAAATCACTCCTGAGCTATCCGAGCAATTTAATACTTCAATACAGCAGATTATTCTCGGTTTAGATGCACATCGTCCTTGGATGATGAAAGACCCGCGTTTGAATTTGGTGTTACCCCTGTGGTTGCCCTTGTTAGAGTTGCCTGTATGCGTTTATGTATATCGTAGCCCGATTCAAGTAGCGCAATCGCTCGCAACTCGTGAAAACTTCTCAATCCATTTTGGTTTAGCATTATGGGAAAAATATAATCTCATCGCTTTGGCGGATTCTGCGCACTTGCCGCGCATTTTGATTTCCTATGAAGAATTAATGAGTAATCCGCTGGGCACTGTGAAATATCTGTATGACAGTTTGCAAAATTTAGAAATTCAGGGCTTACGTTTACCGCATGATAAGGAAGTTACTGCCTTCATTGATGCAACTCTCTACCGTGAAAGGGGTGGTGATTTACTTCAAAGCGAATATATTAATTCCCAACAATTGGCCTTATTTGAAGCCTTCAAAAATGGTGCAATTCTGACGCAGACTTTACCCAAATTGTCGCAAGGCGCAGTAGCTGTTCTAGAGGAATATGAAGCTGGGTTATTTTTCAAGCAGCAACAACAAGACTTGCAAGCGCAATTAGCTGAGCGTGAACAGCAGCAACAACAATTACGTGCTGAATTTGAACAACAACGTCAAAGCTTAACTGCTGAATTGGAACGAGTCGCACGTGAGGCACAACAAAAAGCCTTGGAAATACAAAGTGTACAGGCAGAAAATCAGCAGACCTCCAAAGCATTAGCCGATCTGAAAGAAGTGCACGAAAGCACGGTGAGCAGTTTTGAAACCCGTCACAAAGCTTTGCAAGAATCAGCCAATGCAGCCCGCAGGAGTGTGAGTGAATATCAGCTTGTGGTCTTGGACAGAGAGCAAGCCATCAGCAAGAAAGAGCAACAACTGGCTCGGCAAGCACAGCAATTATCTGCCTTGCATGAAACCCATATTTTGCAAAATGAAGATTTACGCAAATTGAACCATTGGGTTGCAGCTTATCAAGAAGATATCAGCTCAATTTTTAATTCATTGACGTGGAAAGCAGGTAATTTCATCACCCGTTTGGCATTGATGCTAACTTTCCGCAGAGCAGGCGCGACGGCTAAAGATCACTTAGAACGTTTAATGCGGGAAGCTACCGCATGGCGTAATAAAAGGCATGGTCGAGCTGAACATAACTTACCTCCTGAATTTGAAGCAAAACAGGAAGGTGTCGACAACACACTTCCTTTTGCACAGATAAATTACAATGATTATTCACGCTGGCTTAAAACCTATGACACCTTGACCAATGAAGGTGTGAATATAATCCGCTCTCAAATTAAGCAGTGGCGTTCTCCTCCTTTAATTTCTATTGTGTTGCCTACCTATAACACACCAGAGCCTTACCTACGGGCGGTATTAGACTCAATCTGCAAACAATATTATCCTCATTGGGAATTATGTATTGCTGATGATGCTTCAACAAAACCCCATGTACGTAAAGTATTAGATGAATATACCCATCGCGATAAGAGAATTAAGGTTACTTATCGTGCTGAAAATGGACATATTTCTGCGGCAACTAATAGTGCCTTGCACTTAGTGACGGGGGAGTTTATTGCTTTTGTTGACCATGATGATCTCTTGCCCTTGCATGCCTTGTTTTGGGTGGCACAAGATATTATTGAACATCCTGATGGCATGTTGTGGTACTCGGATGAAGATAAGATAAATGAACAAGGGGAACGCTACGATCCTTATTTTAAACCAGATTGGAATGAGGATTTGTTATTATCGTACAATTTCGTTTGTCATTTGGCGGTTTATAACGCTCGCTTGATTAAACAAGTAGGGGGCTTACGTGAAGGTTTTGAAGGTGCACAAGATTATGATTTAGTCTTGCGTGTCACTGAGAAAATTCAAGCGAAGCAAATTCGTCATATTCCCCGTATTTTGTATCATTGGCGATCCATTGAGGGCAGCACAGCCAGTTCCATAGAGGAGAAACCTTATGCGCTGCTTGCGGCTCAAAAAGCGATCACTGCGCATTTGGAACGTGTGGGTGCGAATGCGAAAGTTTTAGATGCACCTGAATTATTTGGTGCAAACCGTGTGCAGTATGCCTTACCCAATCCGCTACCACTGGTGAGTTTAATCATTCCAACATATAATGGCGTGAAAATTTTACGGGGTTGTATCGACAGTATTTTACAGAAAACGCGTTATGCTAATTACGAAATCCTGATTGTCAACAACAATAGTGATGATCCTGAAACCTTGAAATACATGCAATGCCTCGAGGCAAATGGACAGGCTCGTATCATTGACTATCCTTATCCCTTTAATTACTCCGCCATCAATAATTTTGCAGTTGAGCAAGCTCAAGGTGAAATCATTGGTCTATTAAATAATGATGTGGAAGTGATCAATCATGACTGGTTAGATGAAATGGTGAGTCATGCGTTGCGTCCCAAAGTTGGGGCGGTTGGTGCTCGCTTATGGTATCCAAACGAAACGTTGCAGCACGGCGGGGTTATTTTAGGAATTGGTGGGGTTGCAGGTCATTCGCATAAATATCTTCCACGAGGATCGGTTGGATATTTCGGACGGGTCGTGTTGAGTCAGAATCTCAGCGCAGTCACGGGTGCTTGTATGATTCTACGTAAAGAAAACTATAAAGCGGTGGGCGGTTTAGATAACGAAAACCTTAAAATTGCTTTCAATGATGTTGATTTTTGTCTTAAGTTGCTAGTTGCTGGGTTCAAGATTGTTTGGACTCCTTATGCTGAGTTATATCATCATGAGTCTATCAGTCGTGGACACGATGACACTCCAGAAAAGGCAGCTCGCTTTAGTAATGAGCGAGAGTATATGGTAAAACGCTGGGGAAAGTTATTGGCTGTTGATGCTGCCTACAATCCCAATTTAACCGTTGTAACAGAAGATTTTGCTTATGCTTGGCCTCCTCGTGTAGAGTTAATCGGCTAATAATCATCCACCCTCTCATTTTTTGGAGTATTTACATGTCACATCTTGCACAACGTCAAGGTGGTTATGACTTACTGACAGGACAAGGTGTCGAAATTGGTGCATTGCACCAACCTGCCATTATTCCTCGCCATTGCAAAATTGAATATTGTGATGCTAATTCTCGGGAAGAGATTACTAAATTCTTTCCCGAGTTACACATCAATGATCTCGTGCCTGTGACCTATATTTCTGATTTGGATACGCAAGGCTTGTTAATTTTTGAAGATAACAAGTTTGACTTTTTGATTTTAAATCATGTCATTGAACACGTTGCGAATCCAATTAAGGTGATTGGAGAATTATTTCGAGTGGTTAAGCCAAATGGTTTGGTGGTTCTATCTGCCCCTGATAAAGATTACACGTTTGATAAGAATCGTGCTTTAACACCATATTCACATTTATTAGAAGAATATCAACAGAATGTAAGTGTGATTACCGATGAACACTATCTTGATTTCTTACGGGGTGTACACCCTGAAGTGTTCCAACGCAGCGAATCTGAAATTGCACAATGTGTCCAATCGGTGAAAAATCGGCGTGAACACGCTCATGTATGGGATTCACGCAGTTTTACGGAGTTCCTCAATATCAGTTTTTCATTATTGGGTATTCGTGCTAAGTGCGAATTTTTGAGTGTGGCAGATACCAATAAGTTTGAATACTTTTCGGTGTGGAGAAAAGTATAAAATTTTATTGTTTATCTGATTAGTTTGTTTTTACGTTTAGTAAACACATAAAATCGACTCATCTTTACTACACAATAATATCCATCAAGATTATTCTGATGCTAGACTCCTAAAAACTAACCCAATGAATTCATCCCATTTGAACAAGGATTACTGTCAGATGAGTCAGAATGTTACTACATTGAATGCTAAGTTCGATCATATGTCATTGCGCCTCTTATTTATTTTTTTCTCTTTGGCGTATTTGATACTGAGCATGCATTTGCCTGTCACTCTTTATACCAATGCGGTACATGATGATGCGTTGTTTTGGGAAAATGCAATCCAGATATTACAAGGTAACTGGTTAGGTGTATATAACCAACTCACTTTAGCTAAGGGGGCAGGTTTCCCATTATTTTTAGCGTTCAATAAAGTATTAGGTATTCCTGTTACTTTGCTGATGGCTCTTTTATATTTACTTGCCTGCTTACTAATTGCAAATGCTTTATCTAAATTAGAAATAAATAAGTATTTGATTTTAGGTGTTTTTATTATTGTCCTTTTTCACCCAGAGTTATTTCCATGGAGAGTGACCAGGGATAATATTTACCCTGCACTTTCTCTGATTGTAATTGCAGGAGCATTTCAGTTTGTCTTGACTCAACAAAAGAAAGATTGGTGGTCATTCAGTATTATTGGATATGGTTTTATCTTCGGTCTTTATTGGATCACGCGTGAGGAAGGTATTTGGATAATACCTGGTTTGGTGGTATTGATAGTTCTCAAATTGTGGCAATTGAAAAAACAAGCACTTCCTAGCAAGCATATTTTTTATAAGTTTTTCTCTTTTTCATTAGCAGCCGCTGTCTTTTTAAGTGCGGTTGCATTTATGAATTATCATTACTATGGAAAGTTCGAGCTTGTTGATATGAAAGGCGCGGCATTTTCCCAAGCTGTAAAAAGCTTAAATAGTGTTGATGCGGGTCTAGATTTGCCATACATTCCTGTGTCCGCTGCTAAAAGACAAGAAATATATAAAATTAGTCCCAGTTTTCTTCAATTAAAAGATTACTTTGAAGGAACGGGGAGAGCTTGGACAACCGCAGGCTGTGGTATGTATCCATGGACATGTGGAGATTATGCAGGTGGCTGGTTTGTTTGGGCACTAAGAGATGCTGTTTTCAGTAAGGGTTATTATAGAGAACCTATTAGTACTGCTTCATTTTATGACAACATAACAATGGAAATAGAAACGGCTTGCAATAAACAGCTCATAAAATGTAGTACTCATCCAATTCCTCTTATGCCTAATATATCTCTATTACAGTTGACTGAATTTCCAGAAAAATTGGTCAAGGCATTAAAAATAGTCTTGGTTCAACATCCCGTTCCAATCAATGGAGGGGCTAGTTTAGAACCGCTTGATAGACTTAGAATAATTAGACAGCTTCTTAATCGACCTCTGACAATGCCTGCAATAAATGAGCACCCCAACTTGGGAATCAGTAAAGAGATAGAAATATTTTCTAAGATCAAAATATTATTGTCAGACTTATATAAATGGGTAATACCGTTATTATTCTTTTTGGGGGCTTTCGTCTATGTTAGATATATCTTTCTAATGTATAGAAGAAAAGTCACACTGACAAATGTTTTTATAGTCAGCACAGCTCTCTGGTGTCTGTTTTTCTCCAGAATATTTCTGCTTGTGCTGGTTGATATTTCTTCTTTTCACGCAATGCATGAGCTTTACATGTTTACTGCATTTCCAATTTCATGTTTGGCAGCTTTACTGTCATTGCAACTATTGTTTTCTAAAACGATAGTTGTAGTAAGTGATGCTAAATAACTACCATCAAACGGATAGATGTTAGATGAGTCAGAATACGAATTTCTTACAGCCCTCCCCTTATCCATTACCGTTATATCCTCTATTTATCGTATTTTCCTTACTTTACTTGATATTGGCTATGCATTTGCCTGTCAGTATTTATACTAATGCATCATACGATGATGCTTTATTTTGGGAGCATGCAATCCAAATATTGCAAGGTAATTGGTTAGGTGTATATAACCAACTTACTTTAGCTAAGGGGGCAGGTTTCCCGTTATTCTTAGCGTTCAATAAAGTATTAGGTACTCCTGTTACTTTGCTTATAACTCTTTCATATTTGCTAGCCTGCCTGTTAATTGCGAATGCTTTATCCAAACTGGAACTTAATAGATATTTCTTATTAGG
>JBDKHS010000161.1:0-3112 GCA_039797505.1 Pseudomonadota bacterium
CGGTTGCAGAGTGGTTTGTGGCACGACAGTAGGGAATCCTGTGTGAGGATTAGAAGCATTGACTCCTGAGGTTTCTTCTAACACATTGCCTTTGAAAACAATTTCAGCATTGGGCTGATTAGGCACAAAGCTCCCGAAAGGCAACTGTACTAAATACCATTTGTCGCCAATTGCAGGCGTGTTAGAAACCGCATCCCCTGGCATCGTGAACGGCGCACCATAAGGATGTTTAGCCACCGCAGCCCCTGCACTGTCTACCCAGCGCGTTCCGTCCCAAGTGCCGACCACTTTCCACAAGGACGCGTCTAAATTGGTATCAAAATAGCTTGGCGTGCCCACTTTTACGCCCGCAGGAATGCGTAAATCAAAGAAAGGGCCATACCCAACTTCAGTATCTACTGAGGAACTGTTATCGAAAATAACTTTGAAATCAAAGTTTTCATTTAACATATTCGTAGCAGGCACGTTTAACGTTGCCGTCGCGGTGGGCGCGAGCAAGACTTCAACAGGCGTGCTTAAAGTTTGGGTGTTAATTGCCCCTGTTTCTTGTTCGAGCTGCCAATTGCCACCCAAGGCTTTACTGCCCGTGTTATCAGTTGATGCGGCAACCTGCGCCCCTGTCAACGCGCTCAATTCTTGGGTAAATTCAACCCCAACATCTGTCGCGGCAACATTACAACCATAAAGCAGAATATCCGCCCCTTGGCTTAAACCCAGTTTCCACGCACTCACGGTTTGCGCAACTTGGGTATTGCCTTCCAAGGCTTTCAAATCAAAAGTATTTGTGCCTAGCTGCAAACTGCCATCGGTGGCGTGGGAAAGAATATGCACTGCATCGACTTTATGCGTGGCTTTTTCATAAGCCGCTAAAGTATCAGAGATTTCTTGTACTGCATTGTCAGTGTGCCCAATCACCACCACTTTTAAATCAATGCCTTCAGGATTTTGATTTTGATAAGCATCGACTAAATTTTGATAATTACGAATGCCCGCATCGACAAACACAATTTCGATGCGTTTCGGTTCAGCCGTGGAAGTTAGCGTGGTGGGGGTATTCAGAACATTGGTGGGTGCATCAGCAATGGTTTTAGCAGTTTTATCAGCGGGAAGCGCAACATCCGTTGCCGCGAGTGTCGGTGCGAAAGTCGTGTGTAAATCGTTGAGCGTACTGTCGTGTGTGGTGTCAACGGGCGGAGTATCTAGTGCTGCGACCAGAGGATTCGCACTGAATAAGACACGTTCTTCTAAACGTTCAAACAGAGGGGCATACGTGGATTTAGCCGCTGCGGGCAACACGGTCGTTTTAGAAGGCTTTTTCATGGTGACGAATACCTGTGGTGATTAGATACTCTCACTAAATTTGGTATATGTTTAATATAAAAGACTAAATCCTACCCGACTTAGTGAAGTCTTAAATTCATCTGAAAATCTTTGGATTCTCAGTTATCTAAATTGATTATGTTGAGATTGTTTAACAAAACAGGATATAAAGTGTAAGCTTTTTATCTTTCCATCAAGTGAATAGGAGTTTATGGCAGTAAGCAATACGCCGATTTGGCTTAGATGGAAGGCCAGTTATTACTGAATTTCATGCAAAGCCCATACCCTAAAAATCTAACGGGTAATGAGTTTTTAAAAACAAATGGATAGCAGGCGTATATGAAGCTCAGAACCGCATGAATGCAGTGTTCATTCATTTATTATAGCGTGTTAGCGAGTGCCCATGCAGCTCTAAGCTAATTTTAGCACTTCATTGAAAAGACTAAAGATTGATTCACTCTAACTTTTTGAGATTTCTTTATAGGAGTTACGCAGTTGAAACACTAATTCTTTTATTTACAATAAGTTAGTATTATGCGCCGCACAATGCCGTTTCTAGTAAAATCAAACAGTTATGGATTCAACTGCGTAACTCCTACTTTATTCAAAAAATTATCTGCAAAATCAAATTATCTGCAAAATCTAATCCAATTCATTTTTCAAATATGTAACTATTGGAAATTAGGTATAGTTTACAAGATAAACTTATAAATATCAGCGCATCATGAGATGCTAAATAACAAGTAAATTTATAATGTTATTAGTTTTATGCCCCGTCAGTAGACTTGACTTAGTGCACACTATCTAAGATGATTTCAGGTTAGCAATTTAAAACCTAAAATTTGATAACCTAAAGTTAAAGAAAGAGAAACATGGCTGGACACAGTAAATGGGCAAATATTCAGCACCGCAAAGGTGCTCAAGATGCCAAACGCGGAAAATTATTCACTAAGTTTATTCGAGAAATCACGGTTTCAGCACGGATTGGCGGCGGTGACGCTGCTTCAAATCCACGCTTGCGGGCAGTAATGGACAAAGCCCTCAGTGCGAATATGCAAAAAGACACCATCGAACGCGCAATTAAGCGCGGTTGTGGAGCTTTGGATGGTGAAAATTACGAAGAAATTCGTTATGAAGGTTATGGACCCAACGGCGTGGCGGTGATGGTCGAATGTATGACTGATAACCGCAATCGCACCGTGGCAGAAGTGCGCCATGCGTTTAATAAAGCAGGTGGCAATTTAGGCACGGATGGTTCAGTGGCGTATTTGTTCAAAAAACTAGGGGTGTTGAGTTATCCCGCAAGCTGCAATGAAGATGAGTTGGTTGAGGCGGCTTTAGAAGCGGGTGCACAAGATATTGTCACCAATGACGATGGCAGTTTTGACGTGTTGACCAGCCCTGACGATTTCCTCGATGTGAGAACCGCGCTGGAAAAAGCCAATCTCAAGCCTGAAGAAGCGGACATTATGCAACGTCCTGATACTTACGTGTCTTTAGATTTAGACGACGCGCAAAAAATGCTGCGTTTGCAAGATGTGCTCGAAGATTTGGACGACGTGCAAGAAGTGCATTCCAATGCCGACATCAGCGAAGAAGTGCTTGCACAGCTCGGCTAATTTCCCCTCATGACAAGGATTGTCGGCATCGACCCCGGATCGCGGATCACGGGGTTTGGGGTGATTGCCGTGCAAGGACGTAATACGACTTATATCACCAGTGGCTGCATTCGCATGGGAAATCTTCCCTTTCCAGAACGCCTGCAAGAAATTTTCACCGGTCTCACCGAAAT
>JBDKHS010000162.1:0-2845 GCA_039797505.1 Pseudomonadota bacterium
GGGGGCATCGCAAAGAAGGTTTCTAAGACATGCTCCACAAAATCCATAGGGGTATAATCATCATTTAATAATACGACTTTATAGAGGGGAGGTCGCTTTAATTTCGGCTTTGCCTCGAGCAACTCTAGGTCGTCGTTTGGTGAGGAAGAAGGTGATGGTGCCATATAGTTTTAAGTGTAGTTGAACTTAACTCAAGTTTCCTGATTGGGGGATAGCAACCGATATTCGGTGATATTTTGGCGAATAACCGCAAGTACGCGGTGCAGTTCTATCTTGGGTGCTGTAATCTAGCACAAATTATACCCGTGACACAGTAGCCACTCGTATGATAAAAAGAGAATCAGACTCAGTCTATTCTTAAGTGTAAGACGATACAATAATAAGTATTATTATTTATTTTTCAATGGCTTGTAATAAATTTAATTTTAAAAAAGAGATTTTGCAAGAGTGAATACACAGAATAACAAGGCTCAAAGTTTATTAGCAGCGGGATTATTTCGCCGCTTAGCAGCAATTTTTTATGACAGTTTGTTACTTTTTTCTACACTGTTCATGGCAACATTTTTTGTGCAACCATTGATGCAGGACAATGTCAGCTTAGCTTATCGATTATATTTATTGATAATCTGCTTTTTCTATTTCGCCTATCCTTGGAAAAAAACGGGGCAAACTTTAGGAATGCTGGCGTGGCGCATTCGTTTGGAATCGACCACAGGACAAGCTTGCACTTGGCAACAATTGGCGATTCGTTTTGCAGTGTCGATTGTGTCGTGGCTAACTGCTGGTTTGGGGTTTTGGTGGGTGCTTTTCAATCCCGAACGCCGTGCGTGGCATGATTTAGCCTCCTCAACGCGCTTGGTGTTTGTGCCGAAAGCTCTAAAATTGTAGCCCAAGCGTAGCGAAATACAGGCTTGAACTTCCTCGAAAAATGAAATAAATGAGAATCCCGATGTAATTTTCTAACTTCTTGGAAAAAGATAAGGTTTTCTGTACCCAGTATGGTTAAACCGCTTAAATAGCTTATCTTGGCAAAGGGCTGTGGCGGCGAATTTAGGCGCGTAACTTCTTAACGCGGCGGATATGCCAGCGAAAAATCTTCATATTGCAAGGTTAGATTGGGATTGTAATACGGATCACACGCCAATTCCTTGCCCCAAGTGTTTGCCATATAATTCAATTCATGGCGCAGGCGCAAATATTTACGTGGCGTGTTATCTGAACCTCGGCTAATTGATTCAAAATGATAGAGTTGTGCATGTGGAGTCCACACAATTCGATAGCCACGTTGACGAATTTTCAAACATAAATCCACATCATTAAACGCCACTTTTAAATCTTTCGCATTTAAGCCGCCGACTTCCTCAAAAATCTCACGTCGCATCAGTAAACACGCGCCTGTCACCGCTGTATAATTTTGAGTTAAGTGAGGTCGCCAATGATCGCCCGCAAAAGCTTTGGGCAAATGTTTAAACCCATGTCCTGCCATCCCACCCAAGCCGACAATCACCCCTGCATGTTGCATAGTTTCATTGGGATAGAATAACTTAGCTCCCACTGCCCCGATTTCGGGACGCAGTGCGTGCCCCACCATTTCCGATAGCCATGCCTCATGAATTACCGCCAAATCATTATTGATTAAACCAATGATTTCACCGCGACTTTGCGCAATTCCTAAATTATTCAGCTCAGAATAATTAAACGGCGCATCGTGGCGAATCACCCGCACCCGTGCATCTTGCTGCATTAAAGTTTTAAAATACGCTAAAGTTGCCGTTTCAATACTGCCATTATCCATAATAATCAATTCAATATTCGGATAATCGGTTTTGTGAAGCAGACCTTCTAGCGTTTGTTCAAGTAAACTTAATTTATCGCGGGTAGGAATAATTAAACTCACCAACGGTAATTCTTCAGGCAAATCATAATGAATGCGCGTATGTCCGCCTACTATCGTGCTAATTTGTACGGTTTGCCGTTGTCGCTGAAAATGAGCGGTCAAGGCAGCACAAGCAGTTTGAGGATTTAAAATCAGAGTTTGAGTTTGGTCAGCTTTGCGATGATGGTATAAAACTTCAGCTAAATGCAAGGGTTCTATATCTTTCAAATTTTCCAAACAGCGTAAACTTAAATCATATTCTTCATTTTCTGGATAATCTTGAAAACCACCCAATTTACTTATAAATTCTCGCGAGTACGCGCTGAAAAAACGTAAGTAATTTTGGGCGTGAAATAAATCGGGATTCCAATCGGATTTGAAATAAGGGTCGTAGCGTGTGCCCGTTGCGTCTAAATAATCGTGGTCACTGTAAATAAGTTTACTGTTTTCATTGGCTTGAATCACTTTTGCCAGCCGATAAAACGCACAGGGCGCAAATTGATCCGCCGCTTCAAAGCAGATAATCCAGTCGCCTGTGGCGTGTTGCAAGCCTAGATTGAGTTGTTCCGCGCGGTTGACACTGTCCGTCACAATTTTGCGAATTTGTGCGGTTTCCCCAATTTTTACCGCAGTTTTCCCAATTAATAAAACTTCCCATTCAGCATAAATTTGGCGGGCAAGACTGTCGATGGCTTGCTGAAGGTAAACTTCATTGATTTCTGCGGGTAGTGGCAATAACACCGAGATTTTTGGGTGCTGTTTCCAGTTCAGCATTTCCTGCTGGATGCGTAAAATATCCGTGTCCGTAATGACAAAATACTGCTGTAACCATGCGTGATATTCCTGTGTATCGTGGGTAGGAAAATAGACAGTTTCAGGCAGATTTTTAAAATAATGCTGTTTCCAGCGGGCAAGATTCAAATTCAGGCGTTCAATATGATCCCGTGCCGTGGGACTGGGCGGGCGACG
>JBDKHS010000163.1:0-6223 GCA_039797505.1 Pseudomonadota bacterium
AGTTGGACATCAGCATTATCAACATCCACAACGCACGGGCGCAGATTTTCACCCGCAGATTGACCGTTTTTCAGGCTGGGTAATTTATCTTGCCTTGCTGGCTTTGAGTGCAGAACCCGCGTTGTGGAACCAAACTTATTCGGGCGATGATTTTATCCTGTTGCAAAAGTCGGATTTTACTGACCCACACAATTCCGTGGTATTAAAACAACTCAGTCAACATGCCGATCCGCGTGTGCAAATTTTGGCAGAAACTTTTGTTCATGCCTTGCTCGCGGGTTTGCCGTTTCCCCCGATTGAACAGGCATTACAAGCGATTCAGGGCAGATTACGTAGCCAAGGCGATTGGCTGAAAGACCATTTACCGACTGAACCCGCGCCCGTGCAAATTCCCGCCGCCGCGCCTGAAATCGAAAAAGCTAAACCTGAAACTTGGCTGCAAGATCATGTTCAACACTCTCCGCTAGAAACTTACGATTTTCAGCAAGCCAAAATTTCTAAAATCATGTTAGGAATTTTAAGCGTGTTGCCCATTGCGAGCGTGTTAGGTATTGCGGGCGGCTGGGGTATTTCCAGCAAAATTCTGTTATATGGCAGTAGTTTAAGTGGCGTGTGCAGTTTGCTCATCATCGGAGGCTATGCGTATTATCGCAACAGCAGCGTGACGGAAAAATGGAAATTATTAAAACAACGCCGCGCCGCCTTCCGTGAAATCTTAAATTTAGAACGCCAAATTGCCCAACTGCAAAAACAAAAACATTTGCAACTGCGTAAAATTCAACGCAAACATGATAAAGCCCAACAACAATTACATCGCCAAGAACAACGCGAGCGCGTGCAAATTGAACAGCAATTGCAGCATAAACTCAGTGCGTTAAATCATGAATTAAATAAATTAATTGTTGAAGAAAATGCCGCACTGCGACAATTAACCCAGCAGTTTAACGAGCAAATTTTAAACGTTAATCAGCAGTTACACGAACTCACCCAGCAAGAACAGCAGGCGGTGAACACGCTGTTGCCGAGTTTGCAGCAACGTTTTATTCAAAATTTTCTCAGTGCGCATTATCTAAACGAGGCAGAAATTGACGGCATTGGGGAAAAGTTGAAGCGGCGTTTAGCGCAAGTTGGGGTGCACAGCGCGGCTGATGTGGAATATTATCGCTTACGGCGTATTGATGGGATTAGTGAACATCGCGCCCAGGCTTTGCAGGCGTGGCATGATGAGTTGTTGCAACAAGCTAAAAAAGCGATGCCGATTTTTCCTAATCAGCAGGAAATCAATGGGGTACACGCTAATTTTGAACGCCAACGCCAGCAATTGACTGAACGCCGTGAAGATTTGCAAGCGGAACTCAATGCGCAAAGTGCGGAGTGTAAAAATTTATACAGCTATAAACGCCGCACGTTGGAGCAGGAAAGCCAACATTTGCATGGCGAAACTCAGCGTAAACTGGCGACGATTATGCAGCATTCGGTGCAGGTGCAATTGAAATCCGCACAAGATTTCCAAAAGCTGAGTGAGGATTATCATCAGCTCAGCACCCAGCAAGAAGTGCAAGTTTATCAATTGCAGCAACAATTACTTGCACCCCAAGCGCGTTTACAACAGTTGAAACAGCAATTACAGGCTTTCCAACAGATTACTTTTGTCAAATATTTGCGCTGGGTTTTGGGGCGTGTCATTAGGGCGAGAGGTGGTTTCCATTGAAGCTCAGAGACCTGCTAGGTTTTTAAAACCTAGCAGGTCTTAACTCCAACGTGATTGAGGACTGGCAGTGCTTAAATTTTAAAAACTTAAGCATTTCTGGCTGGTCGGGGTTTATAACCCCGACTGGAACGTTTAAGAATGTCAGAATAAACTAAAACTTTGTGGAATAACGTATTCCACCATACTACAAAATTTTATCCTGAACTCAGGTTAAAATAACGTAAAAAAATAATCTGATTTAGCTTCAAGCATTAATTACAACATTTTTATGTAATAATTAATAAAATGGCTCTAAACTTTATTATTTTCAAAATACTAAGGATTTCTATGTATTTAGATGACTTATTAATTGCACGCGCCCTGCATGTTTTAGGGGTTATTTTGTGGATAGGCGGTGTGGCAATGGTAACCACAGTGCTCTTGCCTGCGGTGAAACAATTTGCAAAACCTGCGGATCAAGTCGATTTTTTTGAACAGGTTGAACAGCGTTTTGGACAACAAGCTCGCTTCACAACGTTATTGACAGGCTTGAGCGGCTTCTATTTATTGACACGTTTGGATGCGTGGGAACGTTATAGTTCGTTGAATTATTGGTGGATACATGCCATGACTTTTATTTGGGTATTGTTCACAGTAATGCTATTTATTTTAGAGCCCTTAATTTTACATCGCTGGTTTTTAGAGCAGGCACAAAAATTTCCACAGCAAACCTTCAAGCGGATTCAGCGTTTACATTGGATATTATTAAGCCTGAGTCTTATCACCGTTTTTGGTGCAGTGGCAGGTAGTCATGGCGGAAGCTTTTTTCATTGATGCAAGCTTATCATTTGTGGTTTAAACACTTGCATTTAACCTGTATTAGTTTAAGTAGATTTTTTATTCTGCGGGTAATGAAGAATATCACCCTAGCTAGTTGGGGTTTATAACCCCGACTGGAACGTTTAAGAATGTCAGAATAAACTGAAATGTTACGGTGCAGGTTACAAACCTGCACCAGCTAAGCTTTCCAACAGATTACTTTTGTCAAATATTTGCGCTGGGTTTTACCGCGAATTTTAAAAAAATTGGCTAAAATCTGGTGATGAAACCGTCGTTTTCACCAAATTATGGTATCATAGGAATTTACAATAGTTATCCCACGCAAGGGATTATCACCCCGCACCAAGCCGATTTTTTCAAAATTTTCTAGGTTCTAGCGCGATTCCCTGTTGAATTCACAACCCAAGTGCTGCATTTTCCTCTATGTTTAAAATACTCGTCCTGCATGGTCCTAATCTGAATTTATTAGGTGAGCGTGAGCCTACCCATTATGGGCGTACTGGCTTGGCATTCATTAATCAAGAGTTAAGTGAATTTGCACAAGCACAAGGACATACGCTGAGTTGCTTCCAAAGTAATAGCGAAGCCGAATTATTAGAAAAAATCCACGCTGCCCGCAATCATACCGATTTTATTATTATCAACCCTGCCGCCTTCACTCACACCAGTGTCGCGCTACGGGATGCGTTATTAGCGGTTGCAATCCCCTTTATAGAAGTGCATTTATCCAATGTGCATGCCCGCGAGCCGTTTCGTCATCATTCTTATTTTTCCGATGTGGCAAAAGGAGTGATTTCAGGCTTGGGCGCACAAGGGTACAGTTTGGCATTGCAAGCAGCTTTGTCTATTTTGGCGAGTTCGAGATAGGTCTATGGATATTCGGAAAATAAAAAAACTTATCGAAATGATTTCTGCCTCAGATATTGCAGAAATTGAAATTCGTGAGGGGGAAGATGCGGTTCGCATCAGTCGTTATAGCAGCAATAGTCTGCCAGTGCTCTCAGCCCCTCAAGTCGTACAACAGCTTGCGCCGCCCGTGAACAACATCACGCCGCTTGCAAAAGCTCCTGAAGATACTCCCCCGCAATACCAAGGTCATGTGGTCACTTCCCCGATGGTGGGGACTTTGTACCGTGCCGCCTCGCCCACCAGTAAGCCTTTTGTTGAAGAAGGACAACGGGTCAGCGAAGGGGAAACCTTGTGTATTATCGAGGCTATGAAGATTTTGAACCAAATCACCGCCGATTGTTCAGGCGTGATCAGCAAAGTCTTGGTCGAAAACGGCGTGCCCGTTGAATATGATCAGCCCTTATTTGTTATTAGCTAACTAGAATGAGTGCGCTCCCGCTATTTTAAGGGGAGTCGCCTTTATCGAGGATGAGGTCAGTACATGCTTTCCAAAGTAATTATTGCCAATCGCGGCGAAATTGCCTTACGCATTCTGCGCGCTTGTCGAGAATTGGGCATTAGAACTGTCGCGGTACATTCTTCTGCGGATCGAGATTTGAAGCATGTGCGCTTGGCAGATGAATCGGTCTGTATTGGGCCTGCGCCTGCTAATCAAAGTTATTTAAATATTCCAGCCATTATCAGCGCGGCAGAAGTCACCGATGCCGTGGCAATTCACCCCGGTTATGGTTTTCTGTCTGAAAATGCGGATTTTGCCGAACAGGTAGAACGCAGCGGTTTTATTTTTATCGGGCCGCGCCCTGAAACCATTCGCTTAATGGGCGATAAAGTTTCAGCGATCAGTGCGATGCGTGCCGCAGGTGTGCCTTGTGTGCCAGGTTCAAATGGCTCGCTGGGTGAAGATGATGTCGAAAATGCCCGCATCGCGCGTGAAATTGGCTATCCTGTGATTATTAAGGCAGCAGGCGGCGGCGGTGGTCGTGGAATGCGCGTGGTGCACAGCGAA
The DNA here is from genome assembly GCA_039797505.1 of Pseudomonadota bacterium. Lineage (GTDB taxonomy): Bacteria > Pseudomonadota > Gammaproteobacteria > Beggiatoales > Beggiatoaceae > JAQTYU01. Next base: position 4,446 of record JBDKHS010000163.1, read on the forward strand.
GCCGCTTTGCACAGTGCAATTTTACTAACTCGCAGCGAAGCAGGCGCAGCTTTCGGCAATGACCAAGTCTATATGGAAAAATACTTGGAAAATCCAAGACATATAGAATTTCAAGTTTTAGCCGATACGCAAGGCAACGCGATTCATTTGGGTGAACGTGATTGCTCGATGCAACGCCGTCACCAAAAAGTGATTGAAGAAGCCCCCGCTCCCAATTTAAGCAAAACCTTGCGTAATAAAATTGGGGAACGTTGCGCCCAAGCCTGTCGTGAAATTGGTTATCGCGGCGCGGGCACGTTTGAATTTTTATATGAAAATGGGGAATTCTATTTCATCGAAATGAATACCCGTGTTCAAGTTGAACATCCTGTGACTGAATTGGTGACGGGCATTGATATTGTGCGCGAACAATTGTTAATTGCCGCAGGCGAGCCTTTAGGTTACGAGCAAAAAGATGTACGTTTTCATGGTCATGCCTTGGAATGCCGTATTAATGCGGAAGACCCTAAAAACTTTATGCCCTCGCCTGGTTTGATTAGTTTATACCACGCGCCTGGCGGTCCTGGGGTGCGGGTTGATACGCATATTTATAGCGGTTATCGCGTGCCACCTTATTATGATTCAATGATTGGCAAGCTGATTACCCACGGGGAAACCCGTGAATCTGCGATGGCGAGAATGCGCACTGCCTTAGATGAAATGATTATTGACGGGATTAAAACCAATATTCCCTTGCATCAATCTTTATTAGAGGACAGCAATTTTCAAACAGGTGGCACTAACATTCATTATTTGGAAAAGAAACTGGGTTTGTAAAAGCTCAGTTTTGAGATGTTTGAATTATAAAAAATCCTTTCTTGCGGTTTAGGGAAAGGATTTTTGGGGGGAAAGAGATTCAATTTTGTTTTCTCACGCATGATGCGCTTCGTGCCTCAGCACATTCTATTAGCACTGTGGGCAGTGTGAATTAGGATTTAAATAAATCTCTGTGAATACCTGTCACTTGTTCGATTAATTCAATCGCTAAGCCTTGGGCAAGCATGTTCTTGGCTATTTCTAATTTGCCTTGCTCGATACCTTGCCCGATACCTTGTTCAATACCCTTCTCAATGCCTCGTTCTTCACCCAGTTGTAAACCTTCTTCTTTTGCTTTTCTAACCGATTCTTCTTGAGAATATTCATCTTTCATCCGAGCGCGGTCTTGTGGGGTTAAATCATCGGTTTTGATTAAATTAACCACTTTCAATACTTCGGTTTTGTGATAATCCGATTCATCGACTTGTTCATCTAAACTGTCTTGAATCAGTTTTAACCATTCTCGATAAGGCTCGGGCGTGGTTTCAGTCACATGTTTGGGGGAAAGATAGAGCACGCGATGATGAATTTTATTCAGCTTTTCATGCGTCAGCAGATTTATTGGGTCAAAGCTGATTTCTGCCATTGCGCAATCTTCGCGTGTCCCTGAAGTAGAAACAACGATGGTGAAAACTGTGAGCGCAGGTTTGTAATTTCTCGAAGTATCTACCTGTTCTAAAATTGCGGCGCAATGATAATGCAGAAAACGCTCGTAATAATCTTCATAGCGGCGGTGTTGAATATCGACAATCACGCGGTTTTCAACATCTTCTGCGTATAAATCAAACCGAGAATCGACATTACCGATGGGTGGGTCAAACTTCTTTTCAGTTTGTACTTTGTCAATGTGCAGTTCAATGCCGAGAAAATCTCGGACAAAGCCTTTAAAGACCTCGACATTACAAAAGGCTTTTTTAAAAATA